>CACWUH010000001.1 GCA_902764015.1 uncultured Methanobrevibacter sp.
GTATTCAGTTACTTTACCGAGTAAAGTGTCTTCTGCTCTGATAGTTAAGGTTAAATCATCGTTTTCGAAGATTTGTGCTGGTTTACCTCTGATGAATTCGATACCGTATTTTTCTTGAGATGTTTTGTAGAACTCTTCGTATCCTTTACCGAATGAACGTAAATCCATGTAGTAACAGGTTACTTCGGTGTCAGGTTCGTGGTCAATACATAATTGAGCGTTCTTCATGGAGTACATACAACATACTCTGGAACAGTATGGTTTACCGATTTGTTCATCTCTGGAACCGACACAGTGGATGAATGCAACACGTTTAGGTTCGATACCGTCGGAAGGTTTGATTACGTGACCTCCGGTAGGTCCTGATGCGTTAATCATCCTTTCAATTTCCATAGCAGTAATTACGTTTGAGAAACGTCCGTATCCGTATTGGTAAATTCCGGATGGGTCGAATGGGTCGTAACCGATAGCAGCGATAATTGTACCAACTTCTAATTCGATTTCTTCAGGTTGTTGGTTGTGGTCGATAGCATCCGGTCCGCATGCCTGTACACATAAGTTACATTCGATACAGTAGTCTTTATCGATGGTTGCACATAATGGTACAGCTTGAGGGAATGGGATGTAAGCTGCTTTTACCATACCTACACCTTCGTCGTAGTAGTTAGGTATTTCGATAGGACAAGCTTCTTGACATGATCCGCATCCAGTACATAATGCTTCATCTACATATCTAGGTTTTTTCTCAACTTTTACTGTGAAGTTTCCGATGAATCCGTCAACTTCTTTAACTTCTGCGTAGGAAATCAATTCGATGTTTTCGTGTTTTGCGCAGTCTACCATCTTAGGTGCTAAGATACACATTGAACAGTCGAGTGTTGGGAATGTTTTGTCCAGTTGTCCCATACGTCCACCGACGGTTGGGTTCCTTTCTACTACGTAGGTTTTGAATCCCATGTCAGCTAAGTCCAATGAGGTCTGGATACCAGCTACTCCACCACCGATAACTAATGCAGTGTCTTTTACTTCCACTTTTGTAGCTTCTAATGGTTCGAGTAATCTTGCTTTTGCAACAGCCATACGTGTTAAGTCTTTAGCTTTTGCAGTAGCTTCTTCAGGTAAGTCCATGTGTACCCAGGAGTCTTGTTCCCTTAAGTTAGCAAATTCAAATAAGAACTTGTTTAATCCAGCTTCTTCTACACATCTACGGAAAGTAACCCGGGTCGGAACACATGTATTTGTAGTCGGTTGCGTAAACGACGTTAGGTAATGTCTTAGCATACTCTGCAACGTCAGGACAGTCGACTACTCCACCAATGTTTACACCACAGTGACAGACGTAAACACCTATCCTAATTTCTTCGTTATTTATTTCTTCTGCCATATTAATTCACCTTGTACAAGTCGTGAAAAATATCTAATATACATAAAAAAATTGCAATTTTAAAAACAGTAGTAAAAATTTTTACATAGTATTAGATATACTAATGTAGTAAATACACATATATAAACTTATTCATAAATCTCTTGGAGTAAAGTTTATATATGATGAACTGAAAGCTCTTTTAAAATAGCTTTAAATTTAAAATTAACGTTAAATTCAAACATTTAGCTTAAACAAAGGATAATCTTTATTTTTTGATGAAACGATAAATTTTGGTTAGGATAAATTTTCAATTTTTTATTACAAAATCATTATTATTGCCGGAAGTGTAATCAAAGAGATTACAGTGTTGATTAATATGCAGTCGGAGGTCAGTTCATAGTCAAGCTTGTATGTTATTGCAAGAAGCAAGGACATCATGCCTGACGGCATTGCGGCCTCAACAACGGAAATCTTGAACTGAAGGTCAACAAGACCTATTTGCGATGCCACAATGAAGGCGACAAGCGGGAAAAACGCCAGTTTCATTATTGATGTGAATACTATCATGGATTTGCTTCTTCTGATTGCTGAAAAATCGATTGACAATCCCAATGCAATCATTATCAAAGGGATTGCGCCCTGACCAAGATAATTGACGGTATTGTCAATGATTGGGCCGATTGGAATGTTGAAGAAGTTAAATCCCAACCCCAGGATTACAGCCCAAAGCGGGGGAAAGAACGTAATCTTTTTGACGGCAGTCTTGACGGTTCCGCCGAATTTCATAATCAGAACAAAAGACAATATCAAAAAGATGCATAAGGTGGCTATGTCGCAAAATATAGCCCTTAAAAAGCCGTCCTGGCCAAAAATTCCCAAGGTTACAGGATATCCCATGAATGCAGTATTTGCAATCATCACGGTCACCAGAACGCTCCACAATGTAATGTCATCCAGTTTCATTTGCCTTAATATGAAATATGAAACGATTCCCGTGACGAATGAGGATGCCAAAATGATGAACGGCAGAATGCCCAATTTAGAAAGAAGCGACAAATCAGCCGAATAGATTGCATGAAATATCATGCAGGGCATCAGGATATACATCACTATCCTGTTGAACGGGTCAATGTCCTTTTCGCTTAAAAACTCGATTCTTTTAAGGAAATACCCAAGCCCAATCATTATGATGATTGACAGAATAGTAATCTCAATTGCATTCATGAGTTAATATTAGTAAAAAAAAGTATAAAAAAGTTAAGAAAAAAAGAAAAATAAAATTAGCTAACGATACCTTCGCTAGTAATTTTAAATACACATTCGCCTTCAGGCAAATGAGGTGAATCCACCAAACGTGCGATTCTTTTTCCAGCCAGACCTTTCTTGAGCCAGATTCTGTAAGTGGAAGCGTGACCTAAAACGTGACCACCGATAGCCTTGGTAGGACTTCCGAAGAAGGAATCAGGTTTGGCCTGAACTTGGTTGGTCAGAAATACTGCAACATTGTAGGTGTTTGCAATCTGCTGAAGTGAATGCAAGTGCTGGTTTAGCTTTTGCTGCCTTACAGCCAAGGATTCCCTTCCAACATATTCAGCCCTGAAGTGAGCCATCAATGAATCGACGATTACCAGCCTGACGTTGACGCCGCTTTGGATAAGCTCGTTGATCTTGTCGACCATCAGGATTTGGTGTGCTGAGTTGAATGCACGTGCAACATGAATTCTGCTTAACACCTGTTCGGTGTCCATCTCAAAGCCTTCTGCAATTTGCTTTATTCTTTCCGGACGGAAAGTGTTTTCAGTATCGACAAATACACATTCGCCGTCAAGGCCACCGAGCTCTTCAGGTAATTGAACTGTAACAGCTAATTCATGGGAAATTTGACTTTTACCGGATCCGAATTCACCGAATACTTCAGTGATGGATTGGGTTTCTATTCCTCCTCCTATCAAATCATTGAACTCCTGGCTTCCAACGGTAATGTGTCCAACGTCTTTTCTTCTTTCATCTACTTCAAGTGCGGTTTCAAAAGTAATGTTCTCTGCTCTTCGAGCAGCCTCAATAACTTTTTCTGCAACGCCCTCACCGATTTCAGCTTTTACTGATAATTCCTTAGGAGTGGCGGTAGCCAATCTCATCATGTCAGCGAAGCCTGCATCTTTTAATTTTTCTGCTGTTTTTTCTCCAACACCGGGTAAATCACTTAATTCGACCATAATTATCATTCCTTAAATTTGTTTTTTAAAAGTATTTTTTCAAAAGTTTTTTAGGATTTAACCTATTTTCTTCAGAATATTCATTGAAACTAACATTGGCAATAATCTCAATAGTCATGCCGACTAAATCTTCGAGTTTATCTTCAATTCCATATCCATCATCAATTAGAGAAACAATTTCCTCTATGTCTTTTTCTATAAGCTCTTCGGCCAGCTTGCCGAAGAAAGTGACTGGGATTTCTCCTGTATCATCTTCAACCCTTGTAGGAATCATTAAAGTATAATCAGGTTCATCGAATGTATGTCCACAATTATCGCAAATGTATTCATCTTCGGACTCCTCTACATTTTCACGGCAATTCGGACATTTCTTAAGTAGGATCCTATCGGTGAACACTTCCTTGATTGTAGCGGTTATGAGAACGTTTGTGTCATCTTCCAATAATGATTCGATTGGTTTAGCAACAAATATTGATTCCATTAATTCCTCCTGAGATGGCAACTCTTCCAATTCCTTTTCGCTAGGCTCGAGAACAGTTGTTCCGCCTGATACTGTAGCTTGAAGGCGGTTATCCATATCGAGGGTTAAGCGAGGGTTCTGCAATTTGAGCGGTTGGCCCATTTCCAAATCCATTTTGGCATCATTGTCCCACAATACCACTCTGATTGCACCGGTATCATCGGCTATTTCGATATTCCTAACGGATCCTGTATCGCCGTTGTCCCTGTCGAAATTGCGTATTTCATTCAATTCTATTACCCTTCCGATGATGATTGTGTCTTCCTCATCTTCATCCAAGTCTTCAATTTTCTTATAATCATAAATCGCCTTTTCCAATGTGGCGAGTTCTGGGATAAACATTGCGGATGCCTGTTCTTCGGATAATCGAATGATTCTGGAGCCTCCACCAATGTTTAAATCAACACTGTACATTCCAAGCCTGGTTCTTGCATTTTCAATTCTGTATGCTTCGCCGACTTCATAGTCACCTTCAGCCTTTTCATTCCAGAAGGATAATCTCACTTTGCCGGATTCGTCTGCAAAGAGTGCTGAGCGAACAATGCCTACAGTGCCGTCATCCCTTTGGAATTCCCTAGGCTCCTCCAATGAGAGGATTCTTCCGATGATGTCTATCTCAATGCCGTCCTCATCAAAGTCGAACTGTATTTGACCAATTGAAACAGGATGCAACTCCTCCTTGATTGCTTCCAGCTCATCTATCTTTTCCAGTGATAGGTTATCCGGATTTACGGTAATCTGAGTGTTGAAATTTGTGTTCATTGAGTATTGGCTTTGGGTGTACTGGTCATAACGCACATCCCCGCCGATAATCTTGATGAAGTCGCCCTTGTTGATTGGGATATTGGTATCGTCGCCCCAAACAGTCACCCTTATCTCATCTGTGGAATCCCTTACGTCGAAGTTTCTCAGTTTGCCTTCGGTATTGTCGGTTTTTCTTGTGAAAACCCTGATGTCCTGGAGTCTTGAAACAACCCCTATGATTGAAACATCCCTCTGTTCACTCAAATCGCCGATTGGCAGGAATTCCTGTTGGATTTCGGGAACGTCATAATCCCCTTTTATGATTCTTCCATCCCAGTGGGTTAATGTGATTTCATTTTCGCCGTCACGGTTAGGCCTTTCTCGTGCCTGTGCCTGAAGTATCTTGACCGTGTCGCCGTCTTCCAGTTTCAAATCATTGATCAATTCAACATTCTTGTTCCATAATGTGTAAGAGATTTGTCCTGAATCATCCTGTAATTCAAGAGATGCAACTTTTCCTTCCTTTCCATTTTTCTCATAGCTTCTTATTGTTGGAATTCTAATGATTCTTGCAATGATATTGACTTTGGTTTCAGGTTCGATATCGGCAATCTTTGTGATTTCCTCTTCATAGGCAGGATATTTAGATGGATCCTCCTCCAAATGGACAAGCACTGACCTTGGCCTCAGGTTGGCTTCAAGACCGGAATATCCTTCCTTGATGTCCACATTCTTGATTTGGATTATGTCGCCTTCAGTGACATTCTTGAGCAGCCTTATGTTTTGGGTCCAGAAAACGGCCCTTATCACGCCGGTGTTGTCCTTCAGCTCAACGTTTTGGACCTCCCCGTTTTGGCCTTTGCGTGTCTTGAATGACCTTGGATTTGAAATTGACACCACTCTTCCTGCAACGGTAACGTCCCTGCTGTTGGCTTCAAGCTTATCGATTGTGTCGATGGCAAATTCCGGTTTTTCTGAAACGATTTCAGGTTCTTCAGTGACAAGTTCCCCTACCACCATGTCGGCCAGGCTTGTATCTGTCATGAACGGGTTTTCGCTTTCCTGCTGCCTGAACTTTTCCATCCTTTCGAAAAATTCCTCTTCGGAAATCTGATCGCTGACCTTGTCATATCTTTGCTGAAGGTCTTCACTCATTTTAGATGATGTTTCCTCAACCTTATTGTCAAAAATGGAGGTATCAACACCATTGTGGTTTTGAACTACAAGTTGTGCAGCACTGAAATCATCTATAAAATCTACATCTTCATTACTTGATTTAATTCTTTCCATTTCTTCTTTGAACTCTTCTTCGGAAAGTTTATCTTTGACTTTTTCGTATTCTTGTAAAATATTTTCTTGCATACCAAACCCCTCATAGAAAAGTTAATTATAATTTTATATTGATAGTCTATATAAAGTTAGAGAGAGAGCATTTGAAAACTAATCTCACTAACAATATTATTAAAAAATTTAATATAAATATTATTCAAGTGCACATATGCGACAATGCACAAAAGCGCTAATATGCATTGGGATTCTTCTTGACGACCGTCTTAATCATTATTGCGAGGTCCAATCCCATATGCCAGTTCTCTACGTACTCGATATCATATTCTATACGTTTCTTGATTGAAGTGTCACCACGGCAGCCATGAATCTGGGCCCAGCCTGTAAGTCCAGGCTTTACCTGGTGCTTGACCATGTATTTCGGAATTGTCTCCTTGAACTGGTCTACAAAGTATGGCCTTTCCGGCCTAGGTCCCACAACGCTCATGTCACCCTTCAAAACATTGAAGAACTGGGGCAGTTCATCGATGCTTGTCTTTCTAATCAAATCTCCGACTTTAGTTTTTCTTGGGTCATCACGGGTCGTCCATTCGGACTTTTCCTCGCTGGGGTCCTGAACCCTCATGCTTCTGAACTTGTACATCATGAATATGTTGCCGTTATAGCCCATCCTCTCCTGCTTGAAGATGATAGGGCCCGGAGATGTCAGCTTGATGGCAATGGCCGTAATGATCATTATAGGTGATGTTATGATTATCGCTATTATAGATATTATATAATCGGAAGTGTATTTAAGGAACTTGTTGAAATTATCGTCAAGGGGAACGTAGCGGATGTTGATGATGGGAATGTCCTCAATCATGTCCACTGACGGCTGTGCCGGGAAATACCTGATGTAATCCGGAATTATCTCCGCCTTGATTCCGACTTTTTCACAGCTCTCCACCAGTTCATTGATTTTATAATAATACTTTAACGGAATGGCCAGAACCACCCGGTCATATCTGTTGTTCTCAAGAATATTGTCCAGCTGCTTGAATGAGCCAATTATTCTGCTGCCTTCTATCTCCATGCCAACATGCTCATCCCTTCCCAAAATTCCGCTGACGACAAATCCGAGATAAGGATTTTCACGGATTCTGCGTGCGAAGGTGAATGCCAAATCATTGTCTCCGACAATCAGAATATGCTTCAGGTTCTTGTTGTTTACCCTCAGATTCTTTAGAATGCTTCTGATAATGAACCTTTCGATTATTCCAAAGAACGTTGCGATGATTGCAAGCAGGAACAGCATGATTCTTGAAAAGTCAGGCTGGTTTATAATAAACAGGATTGAAACCAGGGCGAAGAACGCCACGATATTGACCTTGATTATCTGAGTGGCTTCCGAAAACATATTCTTGTATGTTCTGCGGGGCTTATACAGGCCAAATGCAAAGTAGAGAATCATATAAACCGGAATGACAGCGAATATCAAAAACAAAAGATAGCTGATGAAGCCCAAATGGCCTCCAATCGGACCGAATAGGGTAGTCTTGAACCTCAACCAGATTGCACACAGGAGGGAGACAGATATGACTAGAATATCTATCAAAACCAATAATATGTTCAATGCTCTCTGATTTTCCTTTATCATGTTAACTACCTAAAGAACCGGTTACACTATATATTATGGTTTCAATATATTAATTAACTTTTCTTTTTAAACAAATTCAAAAATAGCTTTAAAAGGCATAAAAGGGTAATTCCCAGATATACCATCCAGTTCACGATGAACACCGATTCAAAAGCATGGTGCTTTTTATAATAGACATACATTGCGCGATAGAATTCATAAATCAGTTTGGACTTTTGCTTTTTGCTGCTTGCGCCCTTGAGATGGGTGATTTTTGACTTTCCATAGTAGATTATCTTCCATCCGCCCTGCTTGATTCGGTAGCAAAGGTCTATGTCCTCGCCGTACATGAAGAATGTCTCGTCAAGAAGGCCGATTTGGTCGAGGGCGTCCTTTCTTATGAACATGAAGGCACCGGTAAGGCAGTCTATCTCATAGACCTCATCGTCCGGCAAATCGGTCAGGTTGTAGTTGTCGTCCTTGCTTTTTGTTGGAATGTGGAACAGCCTTATGAATGAGTTTTTCACATTCGGAAATGACCTTTTGCAGGCCTTGTCAAGCTCTCCATTTTCCAAAAGGACCCTGCATCCGCATGCGCCGACATCTTCATGCTTTTCCATGTAATCATGAATGTTTTTCAAAGTGTCTTCCCATACGATGGTGTCTGAGTTCAAAAGTAGCTGATATCTGCCTGTGGCCTTTCTCAATGCCTGGTTGTTTCCGGCCGCAAATCCGTTGTTTTCCTCTGAAGCTATGAATTTGACATTGTCTTTAAAATAATCCTTTAGTCTGTCCAGGCTGTCGTCGCTGGAGGCGTTGTCCACCACAAATATCTCATATGAAAAGGGATATTCATATTCCAGAATGGAATTTATGGTGTTTTTCGTCAGCTCAAAGGTTTGATAGTTTACGATTACGACTGAAAGATCCATAAGACTCACGGGCTATTTTTTCAAAAACTTGAAAGTGTTTATTATTAATCTGTATTCGATTCTAAAATAGTTTTTCGTATTCCTGGATTCGAACTTTACCTTGTCGATTTTCTCGCCTCTGGTTGACAGGCCCTCCCTTATTCCGGAAAGGTAAGTCGAACCGAAGCCCTTCCTTACAAAAAACATATATTTGATGAAAAATCCCAAAAACAGGAATATGAAATTCAAAATCTTCATTGGAATCGGCAGGTTCTTGTAGACCACCCACACGTTATTTCGGGCTGCCAGGCGGACCTTGAACTCATTGTATCTGCTTCCGGTTGTTGCAGACCCGATATGGTAAACGACCGCATCCGGACACATCAGGTTCCTATACCCATATATCCTTGACCGGATTGCCAAATCGACATCCTCCATATAGGCGAAGAAGTTATCGTCAAACATCCCCACTTCATTCAAAAGGGACTTCCTATACATCGCCGCTCCCGCACATGCCGAAAATATTTCACACACTTCAGTGTACTCTTCGGATTTGTGGTTTTCGCCTGTCTTTTTGGTCCAGGCAAGAAGATTGTATTCGTCTCCGACATCGTCAATCAGCTCCTTGTTGTCGTACTGAAGCATCTTTGCCTGAATGGAAAATATGCTGTCGTCTGATGACATCAAATCGGCCAGCGCCTTTATGGATCCCTTCTTGACTTCAGTGTCATTGTTGAGCGAAAAGATGTATTCGTATTGGGCTTTTCTTATCCCCTGATTGACGGCCGGTGAAAATCCGACGTTTTGTGAGTTTTCAATTAGCTTTACCGGGAAATTGAATGAATTATTCTTGATATACTCCCTGCTTCCGTCAGTCGATGCATTATCAACTATGATGACCTCTCCGATAATCTCCGAATCATCGTTCAACGATTCAAAGAATGCTTTGAGGAACCTTTCCCCGTTATAATTTGGCGTTACTACAGAAACCTTCATGCTAATCAATCGAATTTTTCAGTTTTTTCCATGTCTTATAATATAGTTTTGGACTTAATAAGAATAATCTTATTTTTGACTTGAACTTGCCGTCACCCTCATATTTGGACAGTTTCGAAAGCAAGTCAAGCTCCTTCATCTTGCCCATAACCTCATCAAAGTCATATCCGTTGTAGAAAAAGTAGTTCATGTTGCCGAATATTGCCTTCGGGATTCTGGAGGTCACTATCAAATCGGCTAAATCCTCCCTGCCCTGGCTTCTATAGAATTCGGCCAGATTCTCAAAGATTTCAATGACTTCAAATCGCCTGAACTCGCTTGTATTGATGGCCGATTCTGAATGTTGGACATAGTAATAGGTAGCTTCATTGCTGATTGCAATCAAATCTCCGAACAATAGGGCTCTAAGCGCAAAATCGATGTCCTCCCCATAAACCAGATTACGATTGAATCTGATGTCGTTGTCATTGACTATGCTTGCCCTGTACATCAGCTGCCAGAAGTTGAAGGGCATCTCCATGTTCAGCTCCTTTCTTATTAGGTCGTCACATGTCATCATTTCGGCGGAAAAATGATGGGGCTCGGACAGTTTATCCCCATCCCTTTTGATGAATTGAACCATGCTGAAATCTGTCTGGCCATTGTATAGTTCCGACAGGTGATTGCCCGTCACATAATCATCAGCATCGATGAATACCAAAAATTCGCCGTTTGCAGCATCAATTCCACGGTTTCTTGCGCCGCTTACGCCCGAATTTTCCTGGTGTATGACATTATAGGAAATTGTAGCGTTGGATAACTTTTGATTGATGATTTCAAGGCTTTTGTCGGTTGACCCGTCATCGATGACAATCAGTTCGAAATTCCTGAAATCCTGATTAATTATCGAATCGAGTGTTGCACCTATATACTCTTCGCTGTTATAAACCGGGACAATAACACTAACATCAATTTTATCCATTCTACCCCTCATTATTTAAAAGATAATCAACAATTCGCTTGGATGATTGACCGTCTATTTCATCAAATTGGGTCTTTACAAATTCCGATATTTTGCTTTTTTCGAACTCGTCATTTTTGATTGCATCAATCAATTCCCTAGATGTGTAGACAATAGGTCCCGGAACGGTTGATTTGAAATCATAGTAGAATCCGCGTTCGTTTGCCAGATATTCATCCAAATCATATGTGAAAAACACGGTAGGCCTGTCTAAGACGGAATACTCAATCATTATCGATGAGTAGTCGGTTATCATAATGTCGCTTATGAGCATCAGCTCCTGCTCGGATTCATGGCCGCTTACATCAATGTACTTTCCCTTTGAGGATATGTCGTCCTTATAGAAGTTCCTTATCTTCGGATGAAGCCTCAAGGCCAGGACATATTCATCGCCCAACTCTTCGTTGAAATCATTCAAATCCAAGTAATTGAAAACGTTGTTGTACTTTTCCTCATCCCTGAATGTCGGGGCATAAAGAATTATTTTTTTGTCATGTGATATTCCATACTTCCGGCAGAAATCCTTTTTTAATTTTGACAAATCATGGTCTTCGAAATAATAGTCCATCCTCGGAAGGCCCAATGCCCTGATTTTGCTTTCAGGCATCTGGAAGGCCTCGCTATAATATCCGATGATGTTTTTTGATGTGACAATGAGACAGTCCGTGTTTTCTGAAATCTTTCTTAATATCTCCCTGCTTTCGATGTCAACAGAGCCTCCGAACTTTTTTGAGGCTCCCGGAGCGTGCCATAGCTGCACGATAGTGTTTTCGCTCTTGAACTTCATGAAGGCAAGCGGGAAAAAGTTATCGTTTAAAAAGACATATCTGGAGCTCGCCAACTTTTTGAATCCGGCAAGGGATAATTTGTCCTTGTAGAAAAAATTAAATTCAAAATCTCCCCTTCTTTCAAATTCCCTTTTGATATAATCCAGATTTCCCTTAAAGGATTCGCGGGAATCTATTATAAAGGAGATTCTATTCTCTTCAACTCTTGTATGCTTGAACAGACCAAACATCAAGCCATACAGTTTATGCTTTAGATAAGACATATGAATCTAATGGAAAAATGCCAACATTCCAGGAATTGCCCCGGCCATCGCCTGGACACCTAAAATGAATATTGCAAGTCCGCCAATGAAATTGATGACTCTTGCATATTTCATTGCAAATCTTGTAGCGAATGTACCAATCAAAAGCCAAAAGAAAACAGCTGTAAAACTTAAAATGGCCAATCCTACGGGGTCAACATGAGCATCCACACCTTGAGCGGCCAAAATCAGGTTCTCAATGTTTCCAAAAACTAGCAGAGGCAAGAAATGTTTCAATTCCGGATCCATGCTATTCTCCCCTGATTGAGGTTATCATCGCCTGGGCTCCTAAAATAAAGATAGCCAGTCCGCCGATAAAATCAATAAAATCAACATAATCAATTAGCAATTGTGTTCCGAAAGTTCCAATTGCCAGCCACATTCCAACACAGATGAAACTTGCAATGCCTAATTTTAATGGATTTACACCTGCCACAACACCTTGTGAAGACAGCACCAAGTTTTCAATATTACCAAAAACAATCAATGCCACAAAAGGTAAATATTGCTCCAACATCCAAATCACCATTTCCCCAAATAATTCAACAGTATTATTATGACAAAATTAATATATAAAACTATCTTAAATCCGATGAATTTTTTAAATTATGGACTGAAAAACAATTAATGTAATCCCTTCAAATCATTGAAGTATATGAACAAAATTAAAAAATAATAATAAAAAAATGAATATTATAAAATTAAGACATATGTTTCAAGTGTAAAACCACTATCTATTGGCATACATTTTTTCATAATATTCCTGGTATTGGCCGCTTTTAACCTGATTTGTCCAATCCCGGTTGTCAAGATACCATTGGATTGTCTCTTCGATGCCGACTTCAAAGGTATATTCCGGACTCCACCCCAATTCTTTTTGGATTTTACTTGAATCGATTGCATAGCGCCTGTCATGGCCTAGACGGTCTGTAACAAATTCAATCAATGATTCATCCTTGCCCAGAGTTTCAAGTATTAATTTAACAATATAGATGTTTTCCTTTTCGTTGTTGCC
Source organism: uncultured Methanobrevibacter sp. (assembly GCA_902764015.1). Taxonomy (GTDB): domain Archaea; phylum Methanobacteriota; class Methanobacteria; order Methanobacteriales; family Methanobacteriaceae; genus Methanocatella. Next base: position 12,761 of record CACWUH010000001.1, read on the forward strand.
GCCGATGTTGTATACCTCGCCAATCCTGCCCTCGTGGAGGACCAGATCTATTGCGGTGCAGTGGTCATGGACATGCAGCCAGTCACGGATGTTCTTGCCGTCGCCGTAAACCGGCAGGCTCTTGTCTTCAAGGGCGTTTGAAATCATCAATGGAATAAGCTTTTCGGGAAACTGGTATGGTCCGTAATTGTTTGAGCAGCGGGTGATGTTGATTGGCAAATCGAAAGTCTCTCCGTAGGCTCTTGTAATCAGATCGCCTCCTGCCTTGGAAGCTGAATATGGGCTATTTGGCTGCAACGGAGTGGTTTCTGTGAAATAACCTGTCTTTCCAAGGGTGCCGTAGACCTCATCGGTTGAAATCTGGATGTATTTCTCAACACCGTATTCCTTGGCCGCATTCAAAAGGACCTGTGTGCCGAGCACGTTTGACTTTATGAATATTTCCGGGTCGGTTATGCTTCTGTCGACATGGCTTTCGGCCGCAAAGTTGATGACGTGATCGCATTTTTTAACCAAATCATCGACAATGTCTTTGTCTCTGATGTCTCCCTTGACAAAAGAGTAATTGTCCTTATTTTCAATATCTTTCAGGTTTTCGAGGTTTCCGCAATAGGTCAGAGCATCGAGGTTTATTATATGGTAATCTGAATACTTGTTCACCATATGCCTTACAAAATTGCTTCCGATAAAGCCTGCTCCGCCGGTAACTAGAATGTTTGTCATAATCATCACTCAGTATTTGATTTGGGATTCCTTAAAGCTTTTCCATTCCTTGTCCTTGTCGGACAGTATTATCTCATCGATTCCGTCAAGCGGCCAGTCGATGGCAATGTCCTCATCGTCCCACTTTATTCCGCTTTCATCCTCGCCGTGGTAGAATTCCGTGCACTTGTAGAGAAATTCCGCTTCGTCGGACAACACTAAAAACCCATGGGCGAACTTTGGAGGGATGTACAGCTGCTTCTTGTTGTCCTCGGACAGTATCTCTCCGTACCATTTACCGTAGGTCGGGGAATCTCCCCTTAAATCCACACCGACATCAAAGACCTCGCCCTTAATGACGCGGACCAGCTTGCCCTGAGGATAATTGACCTGAAGATGCAGACCCCTGAGCACTCCCTTTGAGGACTTTGACTGATTGTCCTGAACGAAGGTCAAGTCATGGCCGGCCTGCCTAAAGTCGTTTTCCTGGAAGGTTTCCATAAAGTATCCCCTGTTGTCTTCAAAGACCGTTGGCTCGACCACAAACATGTCCTTGATTCCGGTTTCAGTAAATTTGAATTTTCCCATAATAATCATCTTTTCGCTAAATTGAATAGGTATTCGCCGTAATCGGTTTTCCTAAGCTCCTCGGCGGTTTTTAATAATTGCTTTTCATCGATGTATCCCTTGAGGTAGGCAATCTCTTCAAGGCATGCGATGTATAGGCTTTGCCTTTTCTGGACCGTTTCAATGAAGTTTGCGGCTTCAAGAAGCCCTTCGTGGGTTCCCGTGTCAAGCCAGGCCATCCCTCTTCCCAGAAGCTCCACCTTTAATTTTCCGCGCTTCAGGTATTCCTCATTGACAGAGGTGATTTCGACCTCGCCCCTGTCGGATGGCTTTACGCTTTTGGCAATCTCGATAACGTCATTGTCATAGAAATACAGTCCAGGCACGATATAGTTTGATTTCGGCTTTTCAGGCTTTTCCTCAATTGACAGCACATTCCATTCGTCATCAAATTCAACGACACCAAAGGCTTCAGGCTTGTTTGTGTAATATCCAAATATCACTGCGCCTTCCTCAATTTCGGTTGCCCTTTCAAGAATTTCGGTGAACCTGTGCCCGTGGAAGATGTTGTCTCCCAAAATGAGGGCTACGTTGTCATCGCCTATGAACTCCTCGCCTATGATGAATGCTTCGGCAAGGCCGTTCGGGTTTTCCTGGACGGCATATTCGAACTTGATTCCTAGGCTGGAACCGTCTCCCAAAAGATCCCTATACATAGGAAGGTCCCTTGGAGTTGATATAATCAGTATTTCCTTGATTCCCGCAAGCATGAGAACGGAAATCGGATAATAAATCATTGGCTTGTCATAAAGCGGCAGCAACTGCTTTGAAACCGCCTTGGTAATGGGGTAAAGACGGGTCCCGGAACCGCCTGCAAGTACTATACCTTTCATGTTAATCACTTAATCATAGTATATTAAAAACCATTAATTAAATTTTCTTTCAAATTGACCGTGTTGATCTTGTTATCGTCCTTCTATTTTGCCAAAAAGAAGGAATGACAACCCTGCTTGAAGCAACATTGCAAATTCAATATTGCTTTAAAATCGTTATTTTACGAATTGACTGCAATATTGCAGTTGAAAATGAGTAAAACATATATAATTGCCGGTTTAAATTAATATTAAAAAATTTTAGTGATTAAATGACTATTCAAACAGTGATTAATAACAAAAACAGCATGATTCTATGCACCGACATCAGACAGACAATCGACGATTACAAATCCTACATAGGAGTTAAGAAGATTTTTGAGATAAAAGAAAATACCCCTATGGAATCATGATTAATGGACTGATGGAATTTGAGGGAGTGCCGCTTGAAACGCTGATTGGTGAATTCAAACAAAATTTAAATGAATTTGATGACATCAAAAAAATCAAAAAAGAATTGATAACATTTTTGAGTGAAAGCACACCCCATACATCAACAGACGATTATCTGACCGAAGTTCTTGAACCGTTCAAAATCCGATTGAACGAATCAATCGAAGAGGACGGATTCAAATACGCAATTGACAACAAAAGCTTTACATTAATTCCTACTTTTGTAAAAGAGTACTCCAACTTTGACAGTGAATTCCATGACCTCATTCCTGAAGGCTATGATGAAGAGGAGTACAATTTAAAAATCTGGAGGATATTTTCACATGAATTGAACTTTGAGGGCTCTCAAATAATCCTTGCAGGATACAACAAAAAACACCATTACGGATCGCTATTTGTCTTTAACATTTACTACAACAATTATGGTGAAATCATCTTAAAAGAAACGGAATCAATAGAAAACTGTGATGAACCCTACATTAGAGTATATGCTATGAATGAAGAGGCATATGCTTTCATAACAGGTGTCAGTAGCGATTTTGAAGAGTATATCAAAAGCCATATAAGAGACACTGATGAAGAGATTTTGATGAATATGGAATGGTATCTGAAAGACAATGATTTTGAGAATTACAAAGATATTCTGGAAGTATTAAAAAAAGAATTAAATAACAAATTCTTTGATTTAATCCAAACAATAGATACTTTCAAAATAGACATGCTTGAAGATACATCATATAGTTGTGAATATGTTCCCAGACAGTTGCTTTGTGATTTTGCGGACTCATTAATAAAATTAACCGCATTAAAGCAAAAATTGTCACTAGATTTAGAAACTGTAAGTAGTGAATCAGACATGGCATTAATCACAAAAACAGGAAACTTCAAATGGATAAAGTACAATGAGGAAATAGTTTAAATACCATTAAAGACAATTAAGAAGTAAAGGTCGATAATATGTTATTCATACCAGAAAAAAGAGTAAAAGCAACACTGAAAAGACTTCGTGAAGAAGGAAAAGAACGCAGAAGAAAACAAACATTAAAACAAAGAGAAGAATATTTAAAAGCAAAAAAAGAAGGAAGATTAGAGGAATATTTTGAAAACTTAAATAAGGATTGAGAGCATTAATTTCACATAAAATTAACTGCATTAAGCAAAAAATGTCTAGATTTAGAAACTGTGAGCAGTGAATCAGACATGGCATTAATCACAAAAACAGGAAACTTCAAATGGATAAAGTACAATGAGGAAATAGTTCAAATACAATTAAAGACCATTTGAAAGTAAAGGTCGAAAATATGTTATTCATACCAGAAAAAAAGTAAAAGAAATGAAAAAAAGACTTCTTGAAGAAGGAAAAGAACGCAGAAGAAAACAAACACTCGAACGAAGAGAAGCATACCTAAAAGCAAAAAAAGAAGGAAAATTAGATGAACATTGGGAAAACTTAAGAAAGAAAAGAGAAGGATATTGAATTTAAAAAATCTTCAAATCTTTTCTTAAAAATTTTCTATAATTCACCAACTAATCAATCATCAAAAAATCTTTACCGAACTTTAAAGAATGCTAAATGATTTTAAAAGTCAAAAACTGATTTTCATCGGCCGCATCAACAAAAGTGTCAATGATATCCCCGTCAACATCATCTGCATTGACCAATTCAATGTCGCATTCAATCTCGGTCAAACAATCATACAGCGCATCGAGATTCCTTCCATAGTAATCCGGCAGATTCAATGCCCTCATCAGGTAGTCATGGCCTTCTTCTTTAATTAATTTCCCGTCAAGCTGCATCCTAAACCTCCCTGAATGTCTTGTAGTGGTCATCGGTATAGTAGACCTTATAGTCGCCAGTATTGTAAACTATCCTTTCTGCACCGCGCTGTGTACCGTTTGCATTGATGTCGCATTCTATGTATTTGGAATCGCTGTCGGGAAGCACATGCTGCCTGTTGGTAAATTTATCCCCACCGATGCTTTTTCCGGGAGCATATTTCTTAAGGGGTCCCCCATGCCATCCAAGGCTCTGGGCTTCCTTTTTTGTTATATAGTTTTCTGGAAGCTTGTGGAATTCCTTGATGTATGCTGCAACCTCATCGACTGTGCAGTACTCGCCGTCCTCAACCACATTGACATCACCCGCCTTGTCATCACCGAAGTTCAGAAAGTCCAGAAATCCTGCGCTTACGGCGGAAATGCTTGCAAAAGCGATAATCAATGCAATAACTAAAACTAACTTCCTGTTCATTTTATCAACTCTATATACTCCTTAATTGCCTCTTTATAATCCCTAAGTGGTTCAAATCCATTTTCAACCCAATTCCTGTTATCAAGAACAGAATAGCTTGGTCTTGGAGCCGGCCTTGCAAACTCCGATGCCGTGACCGGAATCACATTTACGTCCTTTCCGGCAACCTCAAAGATGTATCTTGCAAACTCGCACCAGGAACAGCTTCCAGAATTCGTCAGATGATATATTCCGTAACGGTCTGTTTCAATCAGTTCAGAAATCCCATAGGCAAGATCCGGTGTGTATGTAGGCGTTCCCACCTCATCATAAACGACAGTGATTTCGGAATGGCTTTCGGCCAGCTCAAGCATTGTCTTCGGGAAGTTTTTTCCATTAAGACCGTAAAGCCATGCAGTCCTTATAATGAAATACTTGTCCAAGATTTCCTGTATTGCCTCTTCGCCTTGAAGCTTGCTTTTTCCGTAAATGCTGATCGGACCTATTTCGCCATCTTCCGCAATCGGTTCGGTTGCACTTCCGTCAAAGACATAATCCGTGCTTATGTGGACAAACGGACAATCTATTTCACGGCAGGCCATAGCCAAGTTCCTGACGCCCTCGCCGTTGACGGCATATGCAAGGTCATGGTTTTCCTCACAGCCGTCCACATCGGTGTAGGCGGCGGAGTTGATGACAATGTCCGGTTCCGCATCACAGATGAACTCGATTGTATGGTCCTTATCGGTAATGTCCAATGTCTTTGAGGTTGTCAAAATAAGCTCATGGCCTTCAAGAGCATTGGCCAGGTCATGTCCCAACATTCCATTGGAGCCTGTAATTAGAATTTTCATGATATCACTTAAAACTTTTATATTATGTTTTTATATATGTTTGAATTAATATTAATTTAATGGGAGTTGGAATTATGAAAGTATGCATTATTGGTCAAGGTTATATCGGGCTTCCGACAGCAGCACTTTTCGCCCGAAACCACTGTGAAGTCGTTGGGGTCGATATATCAGAGGAAATGATAAAAAACTTGAATAACGGCATTATCCATATCGAAGAGCCGGGAATATCCGACATCATCAAAAGGGCAGTTGAGCTGAAAGTGTACAAGGCCAGCCTGACTCCCGAAAAGGCCGACGCTTTCATAATTACCGTGCCGACACCATACATTGTTGAAAACTACAGCTGCGACTTGAGCTATGTCACAACCGCATGCGAATCCATCCTGCCATACCTTGAGAAGGGAAACACGGTCATCATCGAGTCCACAATAGCTCCGATGTCAACGGACGAGACTATAAAGCCTATCTTTGAAAGGGCAGGATTTACAATAGGAAAAGACCTGTACCTGGCACACTGCCCTGAAAGGGTGCTTCCGGGAAGAATCATTGATGAGCTGATACACAATGACCGCATAATCGGCGGAGTCACACCTGAGTGCGCCAAAAAGGCCAGCGAAGTCTATGGCCAGTTCGTTGAAGGCGACCTGATGCTTACCGAGGCAAAGACCGCAGAACTTTCAAAGTGTATGGAAAACACCTTCAGGGACGTCAATATCGCCCTTGCAAACGAGCTTGCAAAAATCTGTGCCGAAATCGGCGTCAATGCGCTTGACGTGATTGAGATGGCAAACAAGCATCCAAGGGTAAACCTGCACTCCCCTGGACCCGGGGTAGGCGGACACTGCCTTGCAATAGACCCTTACTTCATCTATGCAAAGGCGCCAGAGCAGGCAAAGATCATCAAACTGGCACGCGACACCAACAACTCCATGCCCGATTTTGTCGTTGAAAACATCAAAAAAATCATTCCAAAAGGAAAAATCGCAATACTCGGCGTTTCCTACAAGGGCAATACCGGAGACGACAGAGAAAGCCCCGCCTATGAGATAATTGCTAAATTAAGTACAAACTATGAAATAGCCATCCATGACCCTCACATTGCTAATCCTGATTTTGTAAACCTGGATGAGGCGACAAAGGATGCTAATCTGATTTTGGTATTGTGCGACCATAATGAATTCAAAAATATGGATTATAATCTGATTTGTGAAAATATGGTTGACCCAATAATATTTGATACAAAAAATATAATAAAGGAAGTTCCAGACGAAATTAAGCTATATAATTACGGGAACTTGCATGAATTGAATTAAAAATTGATTGATTGGTCTGGTTGTATCTGCTGGCCGCTCCATGCTTTTTTACTACTCCATTCCTCGGACGGTAATTCCCAGAACGCATCTTCAGCCTTCAAGCCTAAAGCCACGAACACCGCACAGCATGCATAAAGACTGCCCGTATTAATGTTGTCTTCGCAGATTTCTGTTTGTGACGCATTCAATCCGCATAAAAGCCATCCTTCAGAGTTGAAGTTCTGATTGCCTTCGAACTGTTTTTTAATGACCTCTGTCAGCGCACCTCTGACCTGTGCAGGAGAGACGTTTCTAGGCAAAATCTTCAATAGGGCGGCCTGTGAAAGCAGGTGGAAAATGCCGCAGCGATAGGACAGGGCCTTGCCCAAAAGCGGATATGTTCCTTCAGGAGAAATCATCCTTTCAAGCTGAGATGCAAGTCTGGAGGATCTCATCAGCTGCACATCCAAAAATTCCCCATCGCGAAGGCCGTACTTTCTCATTACGCCCAAAATATCGTTAAGCATAGGATGAATAACCAAGCTGTTAAAGTAATCCGCTTCAAAATCCGCGCCGTTAGAGTATATTGCATCGCCTATATAGAATTCGTCCCTGAACTTGGAAACGGCATATGTCAGCCTTTCCATATCGCATTCGCCGGTGAATTCCAGAAGGGCAGCCTCAATCATTGATGTAAAAAGCAGCCAATGATTTTCATAAGGCGCTATGATTCTTGTATTTTTTAGTTCGCGGATTATTCTGGCCTGAACATCCATAGGTAAATTGAGCCAAATCTGGTTTTTGGCCCTGAGTAATCCTTGAGCAAATAAAGCAACATCAACCAAAGATTGTTTAGGCTCCACAACAAAAATAAAATCATTGCTGTTTGAGCTGACTGCATTCCTGATGCACTGCAAGGTAAATCTAATATACTTCTCACGGACTTTGCCTTCCTCTGATGTGTCTGCTCCCAATTCCAGCCATGGAGCAATTCCGTTGAATACACGAGCGAAAGCTTCAAGATAAGCGAACTTTTGTCCTTCGGAAGTGTTTGATTCAAAGGGCATGGTTTTTTTAAGTGATCCCTTTGACAAATTGTTCAGGACAGGGAATGCTATTTTTTGCATTGTTGAAACCCAAAAAATCCTATCTTCCCAGACAGGAGCTTCTTCCTCAATTACTGGAGGTTCCTCTTCTTTTTTGAATCTTTTGAAAAATGAGTTGCTCATGATTTATATTTTGTTGGACATTATATATAAATATTAAAAAGAGTTTATATATCTTGTTAAACATAAACATTTATCATAATTAAGAGGTTGAAAATATGCCAACAATGTCTGAAAAAATATTAGCTAAAGCTTCAGGAAAAGAGAGCGTTGAAGCTGGAGATATCATCATAGCAAATATTGATATAGCAATGACTCACGATTTAACCGGACCTCTTTCAGTACAGTCTTTCGAGAAAATTGGAGCCGAAAAGGTTTGGGATCCATCGAAAATAGTCATACCGTTTGACCATCAGGTTCCAGCTGACTCAATCGACTCGGCCAACAACCACATACTGATGCGAAAATTCGTAAAAGAGCAAGGTATCGAGAATTTCTATGATGTGAACGCTGGTGTCTGCCATCAGATTCTGCCTGAAAAGGGCCATGTAGTACCTGGAAACGTTATAGTAGGTGCCGATTCGCATACCTGCACCCACGGCGCTTTGGGAGCATTTGCTACAGGCATCGGTTCGACCGATATGGCCATGGTGTTTGCCGAAGGCAACCTGTGGTTCAAGGTGCCTGAAACCAACAGATTCAACATTACTGGAAAATTACAAGATAATGTTTACGCTAAAGATGTGATATTGCACATCATCGGTATGATGGGCGCTGACGGCTCAACATACAAGGCCTGCGAGTTTGCAGGCAATACCGTCTCGGACATGAGCGTTTCAGACAGGATGGTTTTATGCAATATGGCAATTGAGATGGGTGGAAAGACAGGTCTGGTGGAGCCGGACCAAAAGACAATTGATTATGTTGAAAAGCGCTCAAATAAACCTTATGAAATATTTAAAACTGATTTGGACTCAGATTCACTTAATATAATTGACATTGACGTTGATGATTTGGAGCCTCAGGTTGCCTGTCCCCACAATGTGGACAACGTGAAGCCTGTAAGCGAGGTTGACGTTGAAATCGACCAGGTGTTTTTAGGCTCATGCACCAACGGAAGAATAAGCGACCTTAGGGATGCCGCAAGGATTTTAAAAGGCAATAGGATAGCCGAAAATACCAGAATGCTGGTGATACCTGCATCAAGGGAGGTCTACTCAATGGCATTGGACGAAGGACTAATCAAGATATTCGTCGATGCAGGAGCACTCGTATCAGCCCCATGCTGCGGACCGTGCCTTGGAGGCCATACCGGCATAATAGGGCCTGGCGAAGTAAGCCTTTCCACATCCAACAGAAACTTCAAGGGACGACAGGGAAGTCCTGACGGAAAAGTCTATTTATCCTCAGCCGCTGTCGCTGCAGCTTCAGCGATTGAGGGAAGAATCGTGGCACCGGAGTGATTACATGAAAGGAACAGCTTGGAAATTTGGAAACGACATTGACACAGACATCATAGTTCCGGGAAGATATCTGATTTATACAGATGAGGAGACCTTGGCAAGCCACTGTATGGAAGGCCTTGATGCCGATTTTGACAGGAAATGCAAAAAGGGAGACTTCATCGTGGCCGGAACAAACTTCGGATGCGGCTCTTCAAGGGAGCATGCGCCTATTGCGCTTAAAGGCGTCGGCGTGTCAGCCGTTATTGCGGAATCCTTTGCAAGGATATTTTACAGAAACGCTACTAATGTGGGAGTTCCCCTTCTGGAAGCTCCCGGAATTACAAAAATCATAGAGAATGGAGATGAAATAGAAGTGGATATGGATGAAGGAATTATTACCGCTTCAAATGGCGAGAAAATCGAATTCAAGAAATTGCCTCCATTCATGCTTGAAATACTAAATCAGGGTGGTTTGATTGAATACCTCAAGAACAAAAGATAAGTATCAGATAGCTGTCGTTCCGGGTGACGGAATCGGCAAGGAGGTCATGAAGGCGACATTGAAAGTTCTGGACGCATTGGACATTGAATTTGAATACGTTTATGGCGATGCGGGAGACGAATGCCTTGAAAGGACAGGCACTGCACTGCCAAAAGAGACTTTGGACATTATCAGACAAGCCGATGCATGCCTATTCGGTGCTGCAGGCGAGACCGCAGCTGATGTCATCGTCAAGATACGCCAGGAAATGAAGATGTTCGCTAATTTAAGGCCTGTCAAGGCTTATCCTAATACCAACTCATTGTATGACGATATTGACTTTATGATCGTACGCGAAAATACGGAAGGAATGTACATTGCAGACGAGGAATCATATACTGATGACGGAGCAATAGCAAGACGCATAATCACAAGAGAAGCCGAAAGGCGCATCATAGACTATGCATTCAGATATGCAAAGGAAAACAACAGGACAAAGGTGACAGGCGTTCATAAGGCCAATGTGCTCAAAAAAACCGACGGATTGTTTCGCGAAATCTTCTATGAAGTTGCAGAGGACTATCCAGACATTGCAACCGAGGACTTTTACGTGGATGCAACCGCAATGTATCTCATCACTCAGCCGGAAAGCTTTGAAGTCATCGTGACAACCAATCTTTTCGGAGATATCCTGTCCGATGAAGGGGCGGGCCTTGTCGGAGGACTTGGCTTGATTCCATCGGCGAATATTGGTGAAGATGGTGCACTGTTTGAGCCTGTCCATGGCTCAGCGCCTGACATTGCAGGCCAGAACAAGGCAAATCCGATAGCAATGATGCTTTCGGCGATAATGATGCTTAGGTATTTAGGCGAAAACGACGAAGCCGACAGATTTGAGGCTTCAATACTGAAAGTATTAAATGACGCTAATACTTTGACCGGTGATTTGGGCGGTTCAGCTACAACCGACGAACTGACCGGTGAAGTTATAAATAACTTATAAAGGAGATATAATAATATGAATTTCAAAAAGTTAACCAAAATGCAAATGGCGGCCCTTTTTATCATATTCATTATGGTAGTAAGTGGTGTAGCAGGATTTTTACTCATTATATTTGGTGGCAGCGGATAGACAAAAAAGAGGATTGATAAAATGGCAAGATATGAAATAGCAGCAGTAGTTGCTGAATTCAACTACGATATTACACAAATGATGTTAGAACTCGCTCAAGCAGAAGCAAAGAACAGAGGCTGTGAAATCACAAAAGTGGTTGCAGTTCCAGGCGTATTCGACATGCCTCTCGTAATCAAGAAACTATTGCAGAAAGGCGAATACGATGCAATCATCACTCTCGGTGCAGTGATTGAAGGCGCAACCGACCACGACCAGATTGTGGCACAGCACGCTTCCCGTAAGATTGCAGATCTGGCTCTTGAATATGACACTCCAGTTGCACTCGGCATTACCGGTCCGGGAATGACTAGAATGGATGCTCACAGACGTGTCAAAAACGCAAAAAGCGCTGTTGAAGCAGCCATCAAAATGTGCGACAGACTAAAAGAGATCTAGTGATTAGATGGAAATTCTAAAGCCTAACGAACTTAAGGAAAAATTTGATGACCCCTGGATAGCGCCATACGAAAAGGTGCTTACAATGGTTGACGGCGACAAGGTGGAGCTTGTCGAATACCATCCATGCATTTCAGGGTCCCACTGGCTTTTGCATCAATACAGGAACAATTCCGAGTTGATCGATTCCGCCTACCGTGACGGCAACAAGCATGTCTACAGATGCCACATCGGAAGGGCTCCTTTGGATTTGAAGGCAAGTTTTAATGCGGCCGGAATCGATGAAATTGTCGTTGACGGCGATGAGGTGAAGGTCACCCATGCAGGACTTGCCGGAGCCGGAGTTGGAGCCGGAATGTGCAGAGGAATGGGCGAAGGCGTCAAATATGTTGAGCTTATTCAAGTTGGAGGAGGCTCAAAGGAAGGCAAGGCAACAGTCGTTACCCCAAAACTTGAAAAGGTTGTCATCGGCGTTGACGATACCGATACAAAGGATGCCGGCGCCACCTGGACAATGGCCCATAACTTAGGCGTTGAACTTGCGGGCATGGGTTTCGAATATCTGGACCACATTATCGTTCAGCTCTATCCACACAACCCTCACAAAACCCAGAACTGCGTTTCAATCGCTTTGACATTTGCTGTTGAAAGCGATAAAAAGCAGGACCTGATTGATAATGTCATTGAAATACTCAAAAGAGATACATTATCCGATAAAACTGCAATAGCCATTCTGGAAGGCTTGGACATTCCCGAAAAACTGAGAGAGTATTCAATCGCCACAAAATCCGGAATGATGGATGTCGAGACTGCTGAAAAAGTAGCTAAAGAATTGGACATTCCATTGATTGCGGTTACCGGTGAGCAAGGTAAAGTCGGTGCTCTTGCAGCGCTCGGACTTTATGATGATGTTGAGGAAGCCGTAAAGGCTTATGAAAAAGAAATCTAGATAATCATTCTAGATTTTAACTTATTTTTTTAATTTTCGCAAAAATAGATTTTTAAAGATGTGAAATGACCCCATTGAAAAAATAAACTCGAAAAAATCAAATAGGGTCATGAATCACATCGGTTTTGTCATACGTTTGCTTTTATTTGAAAAATCTTTTTTTTCAAAAAAATTGTAACAAACAAGGCATATGTCCCACCCTCCTGCCCAAATACGGTGAAATCCCTTCACCATATTTCTAAACATATGACATAATCATTTGAAGATGCACAATGTTTCATCCTTGTTCATATCATGATATAACTCCGCCTTTTCATCTTCGAAGTCTATTACCTGTATCATGGAATATACCTCTTCGCTCAGATTAGGATTGATGTCCTCCAGTATATTTGGATAATCGAAGACCATGTCCTTGTTGAACTCTATTTTCTTCTCGTTTTCAAACAGTGCACCATAGTATATGTCCGCTTCCACAAGGTCCTGGAACATGTGGCTTCCGAAGGAAAGCTCCGGCATGTATCCGACTTCGCTGTATGACTCCTCAAGGATTGCGGAGAAATGGCTAATATCGGCAAACACCACAGGGATTCCAAGCTCAGGCGAGGATGTGCCTATCCTTCCTGGAACTATCAGGATGGCTGTCTTGCCGTTGTTCTTGCAGTAGGCATTCACGTCACTGATCACCCGGGATATTGAGCTTTTCTGGGCATATGGATATTCGTAGTACTTGTGCGGGTCGACATAGCAGATCGTGTCTATTGTGTTTTTTCTTGACATTCCCATTGAGGATTCCTTGATGTGGAAGAATACATCCTTGTCTTCAGGCATTTCAATGGCCTCATTGTTTACTGAAACCTGGAGAGGGCGGCATTGAAGCAGGTTTATGTTGAATGAATTGTCCTCCCCGACATTGACTGTATATTCAATGTCGACAGGATAGTCATATGCGGTCTGCAGCGTGCTCAGAATCTCCTTCATCTCCTCGATGAATTCCTGATTCTTAACGATTCCCTCACAGTTGACAAAGACTATTTCACGGCGCTGCCCACGGTCACGAAACATCCTTTCGGCTTCACGGTCATGCTCGACAAGAATTCTTTTTGCATATCTCGGAATTATGTCAAGGCCCTCATCGACCGGAATGTCATGGAGGCTGATGTTTTTAAGGTCGATGACGTCAAGGTAATGCTGGGAATACCTGTGCTTTTCCCTTATGTCCTTGGTGAGGGTCACTTCAGGCTTGTCGAGATTGATGATTCTAGGATAGTCCTTTTTTGTCCTGTCGACAGCCTTTGTACCAAGCCCCATTACAAGCCTGAGCATTCCCTTGCTGTTGTCCATGTCCGGAAGCGGGGAATATGGGCTGTATGAGAATCCCACACCTGCAGCGGTCGGGAAGAAGTAGTCCCCATGATAGGAACCTGAAACCCTCTGAACCAGAAGGGCCATCTGCTCGTCGGTGTCGTCTAGACCGTTTATTTTCCTGTATTCCAAAGCGGAAATGTTCATGGTACTTGAATATACGGTTTTCACCGCCTCCTCAAAGGCGGCCAGACGCTCTTCAAGGCTTCCCCTGTTTACGCAAAATACTGATTCGTATTTGCCCGCAAATGCATTTCCGTATCCGTCCTCAAGGAAACTGCTTGAACGCACGATGATAGGATTCTGTCCAAAGTAATCCAGTATGCGTATGAATTCATTCTTGATTCCATCCGGAAAGCTTCCGTTTTTGAGGGCTTCCTCAAGCTCCTTGCCGTATTTGTAGTACCCTTCAGGGGTTCTCTGCTTTACGCGAAGGTCCCACAGGTCATTTGAGACAATGTAGGTATAGAACAAATCGGAGCCTATATAGAAGGAATCATCCGGCTCGAAATTGGCGTATATGTCCGGACGGTCCTTTTCTATTATCTTTCTTGCAAGAAGCATTCCGCAGGACTTACCACCTACAAGTCCGCTTCCAACACGTCGGTCGTAGATTGTTGTATAATCCTCAAATGTGAAGTATTCCTTGATTTTCGAAAGCATCTTTTCATCTTTCGTCATCATCAGCTCACAGATCTTGTCGCACTCCTCGTCGATGTTCTTTCCTTCCTCATACTCCCTTCTCACCTGAATCATGTACCTTTCCCAGCTGTCCAGGGTACGTCCATCCTGGTATTTGTCGGAATTGATGGTCTTGTAGTACTTGCTTACTTCCTGGCCATCCTGCAGGACCTTGACGAAGCCTGTCTGAGGATTGAACTTGTGGCCCAGAAACATTGTCTGGGAATACCTGTTCCATACCTTCAATGGGGAAACGTAGACTTCCTCAGGGGAATTGGAGTATACGTTGAGGAAAAGCTGTGTGGTTTCGCGTATCTTTGCTATGGCATCATATGAATGCCTTCCGCGAATGATCGGGAAATATGCAACGGTATCCAATTGGAACAGGAACGGGCATGTGACCTTGAAGAAATTTCCCATCATCAAATCCGTTGACCATACCGCCTGAAGGTCGCTCAGGCAGTCAAAGACATAGAATGCGTCAAAGCCTTCCTTTTCTATGATTCTGTGAACTTCAAGAGTGAATGTCTCGAACTGGTTGTACGGGTTCACCTTATATATCTTTATTCCGTCACGCTCTATCATGCAGAACTCGGTGTCGGGATTTTCCTGTTCGATTTCAAGCAGCCTGAAATCTTCATCAGTCATCTCTATCAATGGAGGATGATTTGCAAACCGGATGTATATCAGGTTCCTGTTGTCCTTCTTCGCTTGCTTCACATAAGGATTGACAAAGTAGGAAAATTCGTTGAGGTTCGTCACGTTCCATACTACATTGTCTCCCAAACGAATATTGTCCAAAGCCTTGTCAAGCCCCGGAATTCCTGTTTTGATTCTATCGAATGCGGCCATAATAATATCTCCTAATGTTATCTTTAATATTGCTTGCTCACCATCGGCACTCCAGTCAACTGTGAAGCCTCCATAGTCAATGCTACCAAATCTTCACGTTCAAGATTCTCTATATCGGTGTTTCCTGCCTGTTGGGTTAAAGCCGTTACTTCCTGAGTCATCGCTTCTATATAATTTGCAACCTGCTGGCCTTTCCTTATAGGGTCAAGCCTTCTTCTAAGGACTCTGTCCTGCGTAGCAATTCCTTTCGGACAGATTCCTTCAGAACAGCTTTGGCAGACCTTACATCCTATTGATATCAATGCGGATGTGGCGACATACACTGCATCGGCACCCAAAGCTATGGCCTTGGCCACGTCGGCTCCGGACCTTATTCCTCCGGCTGCCACAAGGCTCACTTCGCTTCTCAGGTTAATGTCCTTAAGCGCATCGTCGGCCTTCACTATAGCTTCAATCGTAGGGATTCCTGCGTGTTCGGTGACCACCTCAGGTCCTGCACCGGTTCCTCCCTGCATACCGTCGACCACGATTATGTCTGCGCCTGCCTTTGCGGCAATCTTTACATCCTGCTCTACCCTGCCTGATGCGAATTTGACAATAATCGGCACTTTCCAGTCGGTGATTTCCCTCAGCTGGTTGATCTTCATGCCCAAATCCTCAGGACCGACGATGTCCATGTGCCTGGCCGGACTCAATGCTGAGGTTCCTTCGGGAATGTTTCTGACCCTTGCCACCTCGGCAGTCACCTTATGGGCAAGAAGGTGTCCTCCCATACCGGATTTTGCGCCCTGCCCTATCTTTATCTCGACAGCCTCTGCATTGTTTAGATACTCAGCCGATACTCCAAAACGGCCTGATGCATACTGGGCAATGAGCTTGTCGGCATTCTCCCTTTCTTCGGGAAGCATTCCGCCTTCACCGGTGTTGGTTATTGAGCCCACCTTGCTGCTTCCGATGGCCAGTGCTATCTTTGCTTCCTTGCTCAGTGCACCAAAGGACATTGCCCCGATCATGATTGGAGTGTCTATCTCAATAGGATTTTCCGCAAACCTGTCTCCAAGCACGACTGAAGTCTTGCATGCCTCCCTGTATGAATCGATTGGAGGCCTTGAAACCTGTGCAGGCAATATGCTCAAGTCATCAAATGTCGGGATTTTTCTGGTCAATCCGCATCCGCGCACCTTATATGCTCCACTTTGGCTTTTACGCTTGATTTCAACCATTGTTGAGTTTGACCATACGCCTCTTCCCTCATCTACAAGAGGCCTGACGTATATCGCATGTGTCGGACACATCTCTTCACAGATTTTGCATCCTACACAGTTTTCCTGATGTATAGGAAGCGGTTCGTCATTGATCACCTCATATACGTCGTGAGGGCAATTTGAATAGCAGCTGTAACAGTTCTTACATGCTGACTTTTTGGGATTGTCACATAAATACCAGCAGCAGCCTGGCCTGTCATTGTTCTGTCTGCATATCTCTATTTTCCTTTCTACAGTGAATGACATCTAATCAGCCTCCTCCTTAATATCTTTCAACGGCTTGAATACCGGACAGACGGAATATTTTGTTCCTCCGGACTTGACGACCTCATCGATGTCTCTTGTCACCTTTGCATAAGGCTTCCAGGCCAGATCATCCTTCTTGTCGACAATGAGTGCATCGGTTACGATATCATTGGTTAATAGATAATCCAACAATGTCGTGACGATGGATCCGTCCTGTCCCTGGCTGTGCTTTATGGACTTGACTGACAATACTTTTACATAATCTCCAATTGGCTTTGAATTGTCGTTTCTAAGGTCTTCAGGTATGAAAGTCCTTGGACAGACTGCAAAGCATGCATGGCAATCCTGAGGGCATTCGCCTTTCATTATAGGTTTTGTATCATCAATCGTTATCAGGTTGTCAGGACATGCATATTCGCATGCTCCGCACAGAACGCATGCTCCAACGTCGATGATGTTGGACTTCAAATCCAGGAAATTGGACTGTGAGATTTCATCGGCGATTGAATCGTCTGATTTTTCCCTTTGATATAAAACAGGCCTTGCCAAAAACTCTTTTTTCTCTATATGTTCCAGATTTTTGTTAATCTTGTTTCCTGCAAGCTTGTTCAGCAGATTGAATTGGGGTTCTGAAAACTCCTTGGTTTCAATGTATTTCTGCTCTATTGCCCCTTCAACTATTTCCATGCCCTTTCGGCTTCTGATGATTACCGTTGACCAACCGTCCTCTGACCCGATTGAGCCTATTGAAATGTCGGATGTTTCTGATGTCAGTTCAACGCATATGTTGCAGTTCTTTCTGATTATCCTCTTAGCAACTGACAGAGGTATCTTCACTGTTTCTTTGGTCTTCAACAATAAAAATACAAATCCCTTATCGATTTGGAATTTTTCAATGTCGTCCATTTTCAGGTCATACTCTTTCAGGAGATTTCCAAAGTATTTATATGAAAAATTCTCCATACAGAACAAGCCCAGCTTAACATCAATAGGGCTATCTGTATAATGCTGCATTTTAGATGCTGCCATAATTTCACATGGTGTTCCAACCATAGCTATTCTATGTTCGCTCATTTTCTTAGCTCCTATTGTATATTAACGATTTTTTTAAAGTTTGTATAATCTTCATCGCTTAATTCAAAACCGTATTCGGTCAAAGTCTCTTTTAGCTCTTTTTGGTCTTCCGGCGTGGCCATTTCCATAAGGGCATTTTTTCCCAAACTTTTAACGTCTCCAAGAACGTAGATACTTCCCCTCATGATTGATTCGCCGACATCGTCAGTCACGTCGCCGAGTATTATGAGCCTTCCGCCCATCATGAGAAGTCCGGTCATGAATCCGCTGTTTCCGCCTATTATGACGGTTCCGCCTTTCATGATTTCACCTGTTCTTGAACCGGTGTTTCCTTTAACTATTACGGTTCCGCCGTAGATTCCCTGTCCTGCACCGTCTCCGGCAGTGCCTTCAATTACCAGTTCGCCTTCGGTCATGTTGTCTCCGGCAAACCATCCAGCGTTTCCGTTGATGTGTATTCTTGGTCCGTTGACCATCGTTCCAACAAAATAGCCTGCGGATCCGTTGATTTGTATTTCCACATCTTCGCATAATCCTGCACAGATGTTGTGCCTTGATTCTGGATTGTCGATTATGAGCCTGTCATAGGAGGGTGCATGTTCCTTTATGGTGCGGTTCAGCTCCTTTTCATCCATATTATTTGCATCGATAACATATTCCTTCATGGATAAAACCCCCTTAGATGGTGTAGGCTCTTGTCTCTCCCGGAGCAATCTGTTCTATCTGGTCGGAGTCGACGACGTCGTGTAGTGCCATTTCCTCTGAAGCAATCGCAAAGATTTCATCGGTTTCCACCATCACTCCAGGCCTGAGTCCGAGCTTGTCCTTTGCAATGCCTATTCCGTTTGGCGTTCCCACCAATATTGAAAACGGACCATCCAAATCAATCACTGCCTGGTCAAGAGCTTCCTCCAGCTTATAGCCCTGGTCAAGCTTGTCTGCCATATAGTGAACGATGCATTCGGTATCGTTGAATGACTCGAAGGTGTGGCCTTTTCTTTCCAAAGGATCCCTTATCTTCCAGTAATTGGTGATCTGTCCGTTGTGCACTACGGTGATGTCTGGTATGATGTAGCTTTGATATGGGTGTGCATGATAGCGGTCCACGCCACTTTCAGTTGCAAAACGAGTGTGTCCTATTCCATGCGTTCCCATCCTGCTTTGGACATCGAACCTTTCGGCAATGTCTTTTACCTTTCCGGTGTCCTTTATCATCTCAAAGGAATGGGAACCGTTGATGACCCTCACGTTTTCAAGATCATCTATTTCGCTTATGCATGGCTTTAAAAGGGAATATTCCTCCAATGCTATTTTGCATTTGTATACGTCTGAGTCGCCTACTGACTCGATTAGTTTCTCTTCATATATTGGACTTATCTGATTTAACAGTGATTTCAAATTGTCTAATGCGCCTCTTTTTCTTTTTACTTCGATGTTTAATTGATAATAATTTTCAGGAAAATCTAAGCTGCCGTAGATTGCATAGCCTGCTGAATCTGGGCCTCTGTGTTGCAGGGATTCAAGCATTGATGTCAATGCCTCTCCTACAGGGTGAGTTTTTTTGTCTTTGTATATTACACCTGCTATTCCACACATTTTTATACCTCCAAATAAAATAATAGGTGAATACGCGTGCCTCAAGTCATAAGCAATTTCCCGTCATGACTTAAGTGTCATATTTTAAATAATGATAAGTTTAGTCTTAATTCACCATATGCCTAATAAATCCACTAAAATTACCATAACTTAAAATAATCGTGATTTTTCATATGCCTAACAAATATTAATCTTCTAAAATTACCATATGCCTTAAAAAAATAATTCTAAAATCTTAAAAACTTTTTTAACCGTGATGTGATTTCATTCTTGGTTTCAACCTCCAAAAATTTAAGATGATTGGCAGCCGCTTTAAGACGAAACTTAAAATCTGCCGCCAATGATTAAATAAAGAAATAATTATACGTTTAAGTATTCATCCCTTTCATAATCGAATACCTGTACTCTGTAAGCATCCCATTCGGCTCTTTTGATGTTGTAGAATTGGTTGAATACCTTTTCTCCAAGAGCGTTTTTGACCACTTCGTCTTCTTCCAATGCATGGTATGCTTCCCATAGGCTTGTTGGCAGATTGCCGATTCCCCTTTCAGCGATTTCCTCTTCAGAAAGTGCGAAGAGGTTTTCTTCAGTAGGTTCGCCAGGGTCCATCTTGTTGTCCATACCGTCAAGGCCTGCTTCAAGCAATGCTGCAAATGCAAGGTATGGGTTACATGATGGGTCAGCTGACCTGCACTCGATTCTTGTACCTAATCCACGGGATGCAGGAATCCTTAACAGTGTTGACCTGTTTTTAAATCCGTATGCTATGTAGCATGGTGCTTCATAACCTGGCACCAGACGTTTATAGGAGTTTACGGTCGGGGACAAGATTGCTGATAATGCCTGTGCATGCTTTAACAGTCCTCCGATGAAGTACAATGCTTCCTGTGAGATTTGGGTTTCGGTATCCGGATCATAGAAAATATTCTTTCCGTCTTTGAATAGACTCTGATTACAGTGCATTCCGCTACCATTGATACCCAAGAATGGTTTTGGCATGAATGTTGCCTTGAATCCTAGATTATTGACCACTGCCTTGATAGCTTCCTTAAATGTTATAACAGCGTCAGCTGTTTTTAAAGCGTCTGCATATTTGAAGTCGACCTCATGCTGTCCTGCTGCCACTTCGTGGTGGCTCACTTCAACATTGAAATCCAGTTTCTCTAATCCCAATACGATTTCCCTTCTGATGTCGGTACCCTGGTCTAACGGTTCCACATCAAAGTATTCGGCTTCATCTGCAGGCACATAATTACCGTTTTCATCTTTTTTAATGATGAAGAATTCAGGTTCAGGACCCATGTTGAACTGGTATCCTCTTTTTTCTGCTAACTGTAATGATTTTTTAAGTATTCCTCTTGGGTCTCCGTCGTATGGTTTTCCTTCAGTAGTGAAAATATCACATATGAATCTGCTGCTTCCTTTTGATTCAGGTCTCCATGGAATTGTTGAGAAAGTGTCGATGTCAGGTTTTGCAAGAAGGTCACTGTCGTTGATTGAAGCCAGACCTGCTATTGATGATCCGTCAAACAGTAATCCGTCATTCACAATGTCCTCAACATCGTCGGCCTTTTTAAGAGGTACGGCCATGCTTTTTGGCAATCCATGTATATCTGCGAATTCTAGTTTCAAAAATTTTATATCGTTTTCTTCGATTGTTTTTATAATTTGGTCTAATTTCTTATCTTTTGATGACATTTTTCACACCATTTTTGAGTTTATTTTTCATTTAGTTGAATAATCTGAAAATTGAAAAACCATTTTGACTAAATGAATTTAATCAAATGTAGTCGGAAATACATTGTCGGAAGGAATATTCCTTCCGACTAATAATTTATCATTATTAATATATAAATATTTTGATTAAAACAAAAAATACAAACTGAAATTAGGCAATTGTTTTGCTGATTTTCAAATGTAATCATCAATATTTACTGAAAAAGTCATTGAATAATCTAAAAAGTTCATTCAAAAGATTCAGATACGGTAAAACAAAAAAAACAAGGATATTTTAAAATGAATAATGTAAAAAATATTTATTAAAAATGTGGCCGGCCGACTGCTTTGCCAGATTTGAAATGCCATCCCGAGAATCTAAAGGTCAAAGTTCAGAAACGCACCTTGGCTTTCGCGCGGAATTTGCTTTATGGATGTCGTGTTCTTGTCAAGGAACACTATTTCAACCGTATGGTTTTCATAATCGAATGTGACATTGGTATTCTTTTTGAAGTTGAATGAAGTGGCAAATTCATCATTCACGTTGATGTCATATGTTGCGTTCTTCTTGAATATTCCCGATGAATATGCCAGAGAGGAATTGTCCAAAAAGATTTCGTATGTGCATGAATGGGCATCCCTTGAAGAGACTATATATTGTTCGTGGACTGTGGCATTTTCGTTTTCATAGCTGTGGGTCATTACGGTTCCTCCAAACACCTGCTTCAGACGGCTGTTCTGGATAACGCTTCCATCTTCAAGATTCAAAAAGTTTTTAGCCTCCTTAGGCAACCTAAATACGTTAGGTTCGCCGTCCCTTGTTTCATTTATCATATAAACCTCATCGTCAATCTGAATCGTGTCGTTTGCCTTCACACCTAGCGTCATCATTGCATCGGCTGGCATGCGTATCTGATTCAACTCATCCTCAATGGCAAGGTCGACAGTGTAAGGACCCCTTGCAGAAATCGTGTTGTCCCTAGGAGAATCGTCGGCATAGATAATAAGGTTTCTTGAACTTGGCTCGATTGACAAAACGCCATTGTCGAAATGGGCTGCTCCAATGAATGTCGAAATCATCAAAAGAAGTATGACTATTGAAATGATAAGCGGAAAATGTATTTTGATAAAGGACTTAACAAGATTTCCCTTAGGCGTCTTTTTAAACATCACGATTGACTTGACAATCACCTTGACGATGTAGTAGATTGCAATTATAAGCCCGATTACCCCAATCATTATGCCTACAGTCACAGGAACGGAACTTACAAAAAATATTGTAAACAGGCCCAAAATGACCAGGGACAATCCAACAATTGACATACGAATGAAATGACCGATTTCATCAATCATGATGACACGGCCATACTTGTTTGCACGGCTCATGATTGTCCTTACAACCTCATTGGCCATTAGATTCAAATCTTCCAATGTGGACATGTCATGCTCGATTGCGCCGATGTCGACTTCGGTTATTGAAATTCCCAAAACGTCGGCATCGATGACTATTCCCACATCGACACCATAGTCCTTTTCAAAGTTAATGCGCTTCAATACGTCTTTTCGTGCCGCAAACTGACCGCTCAACGGCTGTTCAAAAGTGATTTCCGGGAAGAAAAAGTTCAAAAGCGGCTTTGCTGTAAGCTCAGTTACACGTCCACGGGCACGTGCGAATTTGGTTTTGGTAATGTCAGTTTTTCCTTCCAAGATAGGTATTATCATCGCCTCGACCTTCTTGGATGTCAGATTATGAATGTCGGCATCGATGAAAGCTATGATGTCACATTCAGCCTCCCTGTAGCCTGTAAACAACGCTTCACCCTTACCCTTGTTGGTCTTATGGGTGATTACGCGGGCGCCTGCCTTGGCCGCTTCGGCCTCGGTATTGTCGGATGACCCGTCGTTGACAACGATTATTTCATCGACAAATGCTGCCTGTTTAACTACTTCAACAACGGTAGCTACGGTATCCTCCTCGTTGTAGGCGGGAATAATCACTGAAACCTTCTGGTATTTTTTGGGCTTTTGGGTTTTTATGCCCGCCAGCAAAAATGCAACAATTACTAAAAACCAATACACTATGAATTCACCATTTCTAATTTCTACATTTATAATTTTATAATTTAAATAGTTATAAATGTTATTATTAATTCAAACAAAAAATTATTAATCAATAAGCAATAATAATGAATTAAAAAGAAATATTGACTTTTAGGTAGAAATTCATGATTGCAAAAACACTTGAAAAAGAATTGGATTTGGAAAACTGGCAGGTAAGAAAGGTAATCAGTCTGATAGATGATGGAAACACAATACCATTCATTGCAAGATACAGAAAAGATGTCACCGGCTCTCTTAACGATGAGACATTGAGGAAATTTGACGAAAGGCTCAAATACCTAAGAAATCTAGAGGACAAAAAGGAAAAGGTTATAAAAAGGGTTGAAGAGCTTGGAAAGCTTGACGATGATTTAAAAAAACAGATCTTAAAGGCCGAAACCTTAGTTGAGCTTGAAGACATCTACAGACCATTCAAAAGCAGAAAGCAGACCCGCGCCACCAAGGCACGCGACAAGGGTCTGGAGCCGCTGGCCAATATTATCTTAAAGCAGGAAGTTAACGAGAGCATTAAAAAAATAGCCAAAAAGTATGTTACAGATGAAGTCAAGACTCCCGAAGAGGCCATCGAAGGCGCTCAGGACATAATAGCCGAAATCGTTTCGGACAATTCCTCCTTCAGAAAAAGGATAAGGGAAAAGACCTTCCACATAGGCCTAATCGAAACCAAGGCAAAAGACAAGGACATTTCAACGGAATATGACCTCTACTACAACTATTCGGAAAAAGTCAAAAGGATACCTCCCCACAGGATTCTGGCAATCAACCGGGCCGAAAAGGAGGGTGTCATCAGGGCTAAAATCACCTGCGACAGCGATGAAATCATAAGATATCTGAACAGGAAAATGCTCAAGAACATCTCAAATATTCCAAAAAAAGTCAAATACAATAAATACACGGCTCCAATCATAAAGGAAGCTATTGAAGATGCATATAAGCGATTGATTTCACCGGCAATAGAGCGTGAAATCCGGAACTCCTTAACAGAAAAGGCAGAGGAAAAGTCGATTGAAGTCTTTGCCAAGAACCTGAATCAGCTTCTTATGGAAAGTCCCCTGGTCGGCAAAACCATTTTGGGATGGGATCCCGCTTTCAGAACAGGCTGCAAACTGGCCGTCATCGATGAGACGGGCAAAGTTCTGGATACCGCTTTGATTTATCCGACCGCTCCGCAGAATAAGGTCAAAGAATCCATCAAAACTGTCAGGGAACTGATTGATGAATATGACATTGACGTCATAGCTATCGGAAACGGCACCGCCTCAAGGGAATCCGAAGAGATTGTGGCCCAAATCATCAAAAACACAAATGCCGAATACATCATAGTCAATGAAGCCGGCGCATCAGTCTATTCAGCCTCAAAATTGGCTGATGAAGAGTTTCCGGAATTTTCAGAAGGGGAAAGGAGTGCCGTTTCCATTGCAAGAAGGCTGCAGGATCCACTGGCGGAACTCGTTAAAATCGACCCGAAATCAATCGGTGTCGGACAGTACCAGCATGACATGAACCAGAAGCAGCTGAACGAATCATTGACGGGCGTTGTCGAAAAGACTGTCAACGAAGTGGGAGTGGACCTAAACACCGCATCAGTCAGCCTGCTCAATTACGTTTCGGGAATCGGGAACACAACCGCCAAAAACATCATCCAGTATCGTGAGGAAAACGGCAGCTTTGAAAACAGAAAGGAGCTTTTGAAGGTAAATAAACTCGGAAAAAAGACCTTCGAGCAGTGTGCCGGATTTGTAAAAATCGACAATCCCGAATATCCCCTTGACAACACCACAATACATCCCGAGTCATATGATGCGGCCTATAAGCTATTGGACAAGCTTGACTGCTCCGTCAATGATATCGGAACATCAAGACTAAAACTGAATAACATTGACATTGAAGAAATCTCCAAAGAGTTGGATATAGGCCAGGAAACCTTAAAAGACATTATCAATGAGCTTAAAAAGCCTGGACGTGACCCTCGTGAGGATATGCCCAAACCAATGTTAAGGAAAAATGTCCTGTCAATCGATGATTTGGAAAGGGACATGGTAATGCAGGGAACTGTCAGAAACATTGTCGACTTTGGCGCATTTGTTGACATCGGCGTTCATCAGGACGGGCTGGTCCATATCTCACAGCTGGTAGCGGACAAATTTGTAAAGCATCCGCTTGACATTGTCAGCGTCGGCGACATCGTTGATGTCAAGGTTCTGGATGTCGATGCAAAAAGAAAGAGGATTAACCTTTCAATGATTTTATGAAACTAACATTTGGGTGATTTCAATTTCCTCATCCAAATGATTTCGATAGCATTTCCATTTTCTAAAACAACATGCATCTTCATGTCATTTGTATTGTCAACCCAAAGCAATATTGCAAAATCTTAATAATACTAACAACTAAAATATTGTATATTTGATATTTATTTTCAGAAGGGATTTTTAAATGACACCAAAGATAATGATTATTCTTGGAAGCGGATCCGACATTGCCATTGCAAACAAGGCAATGGACATGTTGGATAAATTGGAAATACCATACAGTCTAAAAATAGCATCAGCACACAGGACACCCAATCTCGTTCGTGAAATTGTAACCCAGGGTACTGCTGCTGGAATAGAAGTGTTTATTGGAATTGCTGGCCTGGCCGCACACTTGCCGGGTTCGATTGCCGCATATACTTATAGACCTGTCATTGGGGTTCCGGTCGATGTCAAAACAGCTGGAATTGATGCGCTTGAGTCAATCGTCCAGATGCCCTATCCGTCCCCTATCGCTACAGTGGGAATCGACAGGGGAGACAATGCCGCAATACTTGCCGCCCAATTCATAGGCATCCATGATGAGGAAATCCATCAGAAGGTCATCAAATTAAGAAAGGATTATGCCCAAAAGGTGATAGACAGCAATGAAAATCTTGTACAACCAATCAACAGGCCGTTTCTTAAAAATGACTTCATAAGGGTCAAGGACATCGAAATAAACAAGGCGCAGTTTGACGAGGAAAACAGCGGCTGCAAGAACAGGGACGCTGAAGTTGCCATCATTGTCGGAAGGCAGGCCGATGTGCTGACCGCCAAAAAGATAACAAAGCTCCTTGACAGGCTTAATATCACATATGACATGAAGGTCGTCTGTCCAATCAGGTCAAACAAGAAATTCATAAATTACGTCAAGTCCATGAAGAATGCCAAAATCTTTATTGGAGTAAGCTCAAACTGCTCACAGGTTACCGGAGGTCTTGTTGGCCTTACCGCAAGGCCGGTGATTGGCGTTCCATGTACAAATGAAAACGGTGATAATTATATGCTTACATGCGTCAGCATGCCTCCGGGCGTTCCCGTTGCAACGGTGGGAATAAACAACGGCAAGAATGCCGCAGTGCTGGCCGGCGAAATATTTTCAATCAGAAATCCGGAAATGGTAGATATCCTCGAGAAGTTGAAGGACAAAAAGATAAGCTTTTAGTGATAACATGAACCTTAAAGATGAAAACATTATAGAAATTGCAGACGAGCTGTCAGCTGAATACGAAATATCAAAGGTCCTGAGGGAATATCCCAAGGACACTGTAATCGTCAAGAACGTCAAAGGATTTGACATGCCGGTCGTTACCGGAATCTGCAATACCCGTGACAAGATTGCAAAATCAATCAACTGTGAAGTTTCACAGATTACTGAGAAAATTATTGATGCAATGGAAAACCCTGTTGAAGTTACAAAATTCACTGATTTTTCAGATTATGAGACTTCAGACATTGATTTGGGAAAGATTCCAATCCTAACCCATTACAAAAGGGATGGCGGAGCATACATCACCGCCGGTGTCGTCTTTGCACGTGACCCTGAAACCGGCGTCCAGAACGCCTCGATTCACAGGATGATGGTTCTTGACAACGAAAGACTGGTCATCAGAATCGTACCGAGAAACCTCTACACCTACTTCCAGAATGCCCAAAAGGCAGGTGAAGACTTGGACATTGCAATAGCCATTGGAATGGACCCTGCAATTTTGCTTGCAAGCACTACCTCAATACCTATAGACTACAATGAGATGGAAGTTGCAAACGCATTCAAGGACGGCGATTTGGAATTAATCAAATGTGGTGATTTGGAAGTTCCACAAGCTGATATCATCCTGGAGGGCAAAATATCAGTGACTGAAACCGTTGCCGAAGGGCCGTTCGTGGATCTCACCGACACCTATGACATCATCCGTGACCAGCCAATCATAAATCTGACTAAAATGCACATCAAAAAGGACAACCCATGCTACCATGCAATCGTTCCTGCCGGATTTGAGCACAAATTATTGCAGGGATTGCCACAGGAGCCAAGGATATTCAAGGCAGTGAAAAATGCCGTTCCAACTGTTGAAAATGTTGTCCTGACTGAAGGAGGCTGCTGCTGGCTTCATGCTGTGGTTTCAATCAACAAGCAGACCGAAGGCGACGGGAAAAATGCCATCATGGCCGCATTGTCCGCTCACCCTTCACTCAAGCACTGCGTTGCGGTGGATACTGACGTGAACATATTCGATGCCGAAGATGTCGAA
The DNA here is from genome assembly GCA_902764015.1 of uncultured Methanobrevibacter sp. Classification (GTDB taxonomy): domain Archaea; phylum Methanobacteriota; class Methanobacteria; order Methanobacteriales; family Methanobacteriaceae; genus Methanocatella. The sequence goes on from CACWUH010000001.1 coordinate 40,741, forward strand.
TATGCAATATCAACACGTGTAAAAGGTGACCGTGACATAATGATTGTTCCGAACGTTCGTGGCTCATCTTTGGACCCGGTTGCTGAAAGCGATGGTACAACCACTAAAGTCGGAGTGGATGCAACAAAGTCACTTAAAACACTTGAAAAATTCGAAAGGGTTAGTTTCGGTGAATGAACTAACTTTTAACTTATTTTTTAAAGTGGTTCAAAATTTTTTGTTGAACCCTAAAATAGAAATAATAAAAATAATGATTAAGTAAATTAAAATGAAAAAAATAATTTTAAAATAATTAATCAAAATTTTAATTTAAAGTTATGTCATAAGTGGTTCAAATATGAACCGTTAAATGAACCACATCACATAACTAAACAAAAAACCTTGTTTTATTATTAATGAATTATTAATTATATAACTAGTATTTTTAAGATATTCTTAAAATTTGAAAATTTAACAATTTTAAAAAAAAGCATTTTAATAAAAGTAGGGTTGAATTAAAACCCTAACAATTATTAAAAATTGGATAAATCATGATATCCAATCAACACTCTAATTGATAATTTTGAATCAAAAGTATATAAATTTTTTTAAAAAACATTAAAGTAATACTTTATATAATAAAAGTAATAAATAGTTGTGCCTGGAACAGATAAAAATTTTAAAAAATTGGGAGAAAATAAATCATGGTAAAAATCAACACTCTAAAACCGTGCCTCCCAAAGGAGGTGAAGCGATGGTTGAAATGCTTTTTGACTGCATTATTTTTTTAGCGGTCAGTTATATTTCTAGCAGAATATAGTTAGAAATATACTAGCATTTCTGATTTAAATTTGAAGTGAATCAAAATGAGAGGTTATAGTTTTCAAGGTGAAAGCTTCCAAAAAACGAAGTTTAATGAAGTGGAATTTTAATGTGTGACATATTTTTGTGAAATGGATATAATAATCAGAGTGGATTATACCGTCCACCAACCATCACTCTAAATATTGCCCAAATAGACATTCCTGATTCCCTTTTCATGTGCAATCTCCCGAGCCTTAAACAGAATCTCCGGCCTTGTCGGCGAAATGTCTGCCATCCTATAATATGGAAATGCCCTTGAAAAATGAAGGGGAACATCAGGACCCAACTCATCGGCTACAAAATCACATAACTCAGCAATCTCATCAACCGAATCATTGTAATCATTTATAATCAGATTGGTAATCTCAAGGTGTTTTCCCTCATCATAGACCCTTTTGATATTGTCGAGAACAACATCCAGATCCGCACCGCAGACTTTTCTGTAGAAATCCTCAGACATTGACTTCAGGTCTATGTTGAAGGCATCCACAAAGCCCAATACCTCATTTATTGACTTGTCCGAAAAGTACCCGTTTGTCACATAGATTACCTTCAGCTTTTTCTGACGGGCAAGAAGGGAAGTTTTCTTGCTGAAGGGCAAGTGTATCGTAGGTTCATTATAGGTCCAAGCAATCGACTTGCAATTGTATTTGAGTGCATTTTCCACAATCGTTTCTGGCGTTATCTTGATGCCTCTTGAAAATCTATCATATTCATGCGATATCATATAGTTCTGGCAGTGCAGGCAGGTCATGTTGCACCCGAAACCGCCTATCGAATATGTGAATGTCCCTGGTAAAAACTTATTTAATGGCTTCTTTTCAACCGGATCGGGACTTAATGATGAAACAATTCCATAACTTTCATCAAACAGCTCGCCGTTGATGTTTTTATGCTGACGACAAATTCCGACACTGCCATCGGCTATCCTGCAGTAATTGGCGCAGATTTCGCATCTGATTTTCTGTGTCTTGGAGCTTTTCTTGTACAATTCCCTACTCACTAACATAGTGCTCATATCCCCTATTCCTGATTGTCTCAACATATCCGTTCTCCAAGGTCAGCTCCACAACATCGGAATCGGTGACCTCGCCGATTACAATGCAGTCAATCGGCAATTTTTCCAAATTCTCCTTTGTGATTGTGAAAAGAAGCTCAAAGTCCTCACCGACATGCAAAATCAAATCCAGATAGTCCAAACCCAATTCATCGGCCAGCTGCTTATACTCATCCGATACATCAAGCATCTCCTCATGAATCATGAAGCCGAAACCGTCCTTTTTAATCTCATACAATTCGCTTGCAAGCCCGTCGGTGATGTCAGTTGCGGAAGTGGCATAATCCCTTAAAACCAAACCTTCCTTTATTCTGGCTTCCGGTTTCAATGCCCTTTTGGTATAAACATTATCTAAAGTGCCAATATTGAAGCCCAACGCCGCAATACCAATGTTGCCGGTGATGGCTATCAAATCGCCCTTGCTGTAGGTATCCTTCATCAGCGGCTTATCGCATAGCCCCAAAGCCGTCCCTGAAATAATGATTTCGGAAGCCTCATTGGTATCCCCGCCGATCAACGGAATCTGATAATAATCGCAGGCCTCAAGAACCCCATCGATAATTTGTTTAAATGAATCCAGACCCAAATCTTTGGGAAGCGCTATTGCAAGCAAAAATCCTAAAGGCTCCGCCCCCATGGCCGCCAAGTCACTAACGTTAACGGTTACTGCCTTGAATCCCATGTCATGATATGACATGTTTTCGGGAAAGTGCCTTGACTGTATCAGCATGTCAGCTGTGGAAATCAGATTGCTGTTGTTCAATGGAGTGATGGCGGTGTCGTCTGGCGTTATGGCTTTGGAATTGGAAATGATATACCTTATCAATTCCTTTTCACCGATGTCGGAGATTTTGAGAGTCATGAGTATTAGTATAACTTTCAAAACTAATAAGTCTTAACAAAAAAAGTAAAAAGTTCAGAACTACAGGTGTTCTGAAACTCTATCCTTGATGATTTCAAACATCCTCCTGTCAACTCCAAGAGGGTCTGTAAGTATGATTTCACCGTCAAACTCGACCTCTTCCTCATCGTGGTCGTGATGGTGGTGATGATGACCGTGATCGTCTTCCTCATAATCGCTTTCGATTCCAAGAAGGCCTGGAATGTCCCTTTTTGTGTGAAGGCCATGTGCGACAAATACCGGCACGACAATTATTCTGTCCAAATCGTTTTCTTCTGTCAATTTCCTGATTGTTTCGGGAATGCCCGGCTTTCTGATTTCCATGAATCCGTATTCCACCGGCATGTCTGGAAACTCTTCAACGTACATCTCTTTATAAGCTTTGATTACCTCTTCGCCATCGTCCAGTCTTGAGCCGTGGCTTAAAAGCAAAATTCCTGTTTTTTCATCTGCCATATTATCATCCATAATTAAGTTTTAAGTTAAATTCTCTTAAGTTATCTTGATTAAAAAATTCTTCAAAAAAATATATGGAAAACAATCATTTTCCATCAATCATTTTAGCCAGAATGTCTATCAGAATGTCATCCGCCTTGATAGGCTCCGGATATAGGATTTCGCCATCGAATTCCACTGGAGTCAAATCGTGGACATGGTCATGGTCTGCGTGGCCATGGGAATGTGAATGGGAGTGATCATGCTCGTGGTCATCCAAAAATCCTAAAATATGCGGAATGTCATGGGTTGTGTGCATTCCGGGAGCGATGAAGACAGGTACGACAACCAGTCTTTCCAGACCGTTTTCTTCGACTAATTTATTAATTGATTCGGGAATGCTTGGACCGCACAGCTCCATGAATCCAAAGCTTGACGCCACATCGCAGGTCTTTTCGAACTTGTTGTATAATGCGGTTGCAAATTCTTTATTATAATTTAGTCTTGAACCGTGGGTTACAAGCAGGATTCCTGTTTTGGCGCTGTCATCCAATTCGGACTCGGCCAATGCTTCATCAATCCTTTTATTAATGATGTCAAGAAGCTCATCCCTTGGACCGATGCAGCTTAAAAGCTCTATCTCACCGTCAAAGTCAACGTCATCGGCTATTGACAGGTAATGCTCCGGCGGATAGTTTCCGTCAGGACATCTCGGATCCACTTCCAAAGGTTCCAATCCCAACAATTGGGGAATGTCTATGTTTGTGTGGATTCCCGGTGCCAGAAACACAGGAAGTGAAATGATTTTGTCCAAACCATCGACTTCATCCTTTAAAATCTCAACGGCACCGGCAATTGTAGGGCTAGACACCTTCATGTAGCCTATTTCAGTTGCAAGGCCAGTTTTCTTGATGAACTTTTCCTTGATTTCAACAAATACCTCTTCAGCGTAAGGCAGGGTGCTTCCGTGACTTACGAGAATTACGCCGGTATTATTTGATAACTTTGAATTTGTATCCATAAGAGATAACTCCGTCTTTTCCATCTTCTCTTATTCTTCTAAATACCATTTCTACATCGTCGCCGATTTCGAGTGAATCCACATCGCAGTCGACGAGCTGTGTTGTCAATTTTGCACCTTCTTCAAGTTCGATGACAGCTACGGCATATGGAGCTGATTTCTTGAAGTCGTCTGGTGCTGATCTGATTACTGAATAAGTATATATTTTTCCTTTTCCAGAAAATTGGAAAGGTTCAAGGTCTCCTTTTCTCCTGCAGTTAGGACATACCACACGTGACGGGAAGAATACCTCACCGCAGGTGTTGCATTTGGAGCCTATAAGATTGTATCTCTGTTGTATATGACGCCATGTTCTTACAGTATCGGACATGTAAAGCCTCCTAATAATTTTCAATATGTATAATTTATCTTAAATAATATAAAAAAGTATTGTATGAAGTATTAAAAGAGAAGATTTTTAATAAAGAATGGATTATTTTTAATTTGAATAATTATTAAATCTATATAGCTTATTTAAAATAAAAGTGTAAAAGATTTCTATGTATTTTTAAATAAGAAGTTCAACTGAATTACAACCTTATAAAAAGAGATTAAATTAATATTTTTTATAATAAAAAGTATTACCCAACTTTTTTTAAAATATTCAATCTATAATGTTTTAAAAAAATAATAAATGAGAAATAAATCTCATTTCTACATTAAACGATGCAACAAAAGATATTAATATGAAATACCGTTATCTTTAAGGATTTTCCTTAAAACCTTAATTTCATCGTCTTTTTTGGCAAGTATTGTTTTATTTTCAGCAATAGCCTTATCCTTTTCAGCAAGTTTAAGCTCATTATCAGCAAGTTTACTCTCACTTTCAGCAAGTTTAAGCTCACTTTCACTGAGTTTACTCTCACTTTCAGCAAGTTTGCGCTCATATACCTGCCTTGCATAATCTTCTTCGAATTCTGCTACAATTCTAAGTTTTGGATTATCCACTATTTCTTCTAACATTTTTAACAACTCCTCTGCTTTAGATGATGGGCCAAAATATTTTTTAATCATGATTGATAATCCATAACCAACATGATCTCTAAAAGGCCTTTTTAAAGAAGTATCTTCATTAAACAAATGAACAAGCTTTTCAGTTATTCCTTTTGCTTCTTTTTTTGGAGCAAACATTGAAAGAAAAACAAAATCAAGCCCCTCATCTTCATCAAGTTGTTCCTGATTATCTATTTTTTCTTCAATGTTTTTTAATCTTTCGATTATTTCATCCCATTCCATATGAATATAGATAGGTTTGAGAATATCTGAGGATACCCTACTATATTCAATCTCTGATGATTCATAGCCATCAGTTATTATGATTACAGTAAGAACAGGCAAACCATAGTAGGTTTTAGCATAATCCTTATATTCTGAGACTATCTTAATTTTTTCTTTAGTTACATAAGAGGATTGGAATTCAACATTTATTAGAATTCTTTCAAATAATCGGCAATTATCTGGCTCGACTAACATTAACCAATCCATTTCCCCTTCACTACCATCTCGCTTAACAATTCTTGTTGTGTAATTTCGTGCAAACTTTCCCGGCAGATGAAAATACTTATGTAAAATTGCCGGTATTGCATTCGTAAAGTATACATTTGTTACATCGTTTGCATGGTGAACTATCCTTTTTTTAATCAAGTTAACCACCTCAAAAATTATTTTTTTAGAGATTTCATGAAATCCAATTACAAAGTATGTTAACACATATTACTATTAAATTCGACAGTATATAAACTTTTAACGAGATTAAAGCAATATTTACTTGAATTAGTGAAAAATAAGCTCATAAATATATTGTTTTCAGTTTGTAAAAACAATAACACCAATATGCTTTTGCACAAAATCATACTGTCGCACTTCAACAATTACTTTATAAATTCCACTCCAAATTCTTAAAAATGAAAGCGAAAAAGTTAGACTCAAAAGGTAACATAATTGTAGGCACCACCGCAATTCTGATTGTGGCGCTTCTGCTAATCTCAATTTTTGTCATTACCACAATGACACTTATCAAGGACTCAAACATTGATTCGGAGGCAAACGACAATTTCAAATACATCATCGATGACTATTCGGACAATCTGGAAGTGCTTGGAAGGGATGCAATAGCCGAAGCTACACAAAAGGTGTACAACGGCCTGCCGATAAGAGACAGCGAAGATCAAATCAGTAAGAATCTTGACAAACTCTTGGATGATGAAAACAATGAATTCAAGCAAAAATACGACATCGACTTGTCCTCAGAGGTGATGTCTGTTGAACCAAGCGATTCGCCTTGGAAAGTATTGTTTAAAGTCAAGTTAAATGGTAAAAAGGATAACAATGAATTCAACCAAATAATCGAGAGAAATGCATCAATCGAAGGCTTGAGAGACCCGTTGCCTATAGCCAAGCTAACGATAGCATCCGGCGTTATGGCATATGACGACAAAATCCACTACAAGACCGCCCTTTCGGCATACATGCTTGTACATAATTTTGACTCCCCCGAATCATATATAGAGGCAACGGCGCCGATGACAATGAAAAAATGCCCGTATGACCCTTATGTCCATCATGGAGATCCGGGCGTTTTGAGGGATTGTCTGGATACCGGATACTTTCATGAAAGCGCCGACGGCAGCTGCTATTTATGCCGGCTTGAGGGAAAGGGAAAATGTCCGCATTACGGCATGGAAGTCTTTATACAAACACATACCCCACTGGGAAACGAGTCCCTGTCCTGTTCAGACCATGTTGTCTTTGCAGACCACTATAACGGCGAGAAGATAGACCCCAACGATTGGGACAGCCTGATTCTTGATTCGTCGCACAGAAAAAAATACGGGTTGGTTGGAAATGAAAGCTATTGAAATCGGAATAATCCTGATAATAATCCTGGTGATCTTTGGTGTTATTTTAAGCTCCATTGAAAACTCCACCCAAAAGGCAATAAAGGAAGTTGAAGCGAACAATATGGAGAAACTGATTTCTGAAGTAGTTGACAATCTCATAAACAATCCGGGAGTCCCCGACAACTGGCAGGAATACGGCAAGGGCACACCTGGCCTTGCAATCGTCAATGATGATGGCAAAATCGTGGCGAACAGCGTTTCCTATGCCAAGCTGATTGCCCTTGGAAACGATTACGACAAGCTGGTTTATGAAAAACTCTTCACATCGAAAATCCACACTTCAATGGAACTGATACCGAAGGAGAGCACCATTTCAAGTGTAAAAATCGGGGAGAATGTTGATGGCGAAAATATTTTCTCCCTCACAAGGCTTGTGAAATGTGACTTCTACAAAAGCTATGTCCTTAAAAGCCTTGAAAATGAGGGAAAGTGCAATAGGCATCATCCGCAGGACAAACATAGCTGCAACTACTTTAAGGTATTTCCGGGCAATCTCAAAAAGTCAGATTACTATCTGCTGATTGACGATAGCGAAGAGCATGACCTGTCATACATTGTAGAAACTACAAAAGCCGATGAAGACATGAACTGGAAAACTACGATATCCGATTCAATCCATCTAAACGATGAAATTGACTTTTATGATGATAAAAGCGCTGTGGTCTTTGTCCATCTCGACAAACCCCATCCGAAGGCATTGCTAGTGTCCGTTCCCAAAGATTTCAACAGGGATTTTCTAAAATACGATTACTTCAGGACAAACGAGTGCGAATTCGTCATTAAAGCATGTTATTAAATCAGAACACCTAACAAAAGTAGGGAAACTGAAATCAGGACCAGGCTTGAAATCGAATCTGTAATGCTGGTTGAAATAGGAATTACAATGTTGTCAGGGTCCAGGTTATGCTTATATGATGTTATTGAAACATAATAAACAAGGACAACCATTATTGCAACTAAAATAAGGCCGGACATTGTGCTTATTTCAACTATCTTGTCAAATCCGACACCGACGACTCCCAAAGCAAAGGATGAGCCTTCGGCCAAAATGCCTATTAGAGGGAAGACAACAATGGCCAGAATGAAGCAGATTATGAAGTTGTGAAGCGCCTCGCCTTCAGGCTTGTTGAATGGCTCGACCAGACCTGAGTGAAGTCCTGATGACAATCTTGCACCCAAAATGCTTATCAGGCTTCCGCTTTCTCCTGAAAACAGCGGCAACAGAGTCAACAGACTTGGATTTGTAAGCAATGTCTCGACTGCTGAGTTCAGGATGCTTCCGGCTGCCCCTCCCAAAAAGGAACACAGAAGCAGGACCGGTGTGGACTGTCTCAGAATGGTCTTTGTCTCATAGGACAATCTATAGCAATAAATGAAGCTGACTGCAACTGCAACCAATATGACAAGAAGAACACCATCCTTAAAAATGAAGCTGAAGTTCATTGCCTGCAGGATGAAAATTGATGCAATGATTGCCGGTAGGGTCAGCAAATCCCCGAATGCTGCAATTATCGGACTTGTTATGTTGTCCGGGTCCCATCCATGCTCATAGCTTTTGAATGAAACAAACATTGTAATCGGAAGCATTATGAGATTTGATATAATGCCTGCAATCACACAAATCAGCATAAAATCAATCAAATCCATTGATGGCTGATGAAGCAGAATACACAATACCTTGGATACCACAGCTAAAAACAGCGACAGCACCATCGTCAGGACAAATGATGAGTAAATATTATAGTTCAGCTGCTCTGAAAATTCGAATTCGGGTTTTATAATACCGATGTGCAGGTTGGTTGAAAGCCTTGATGCGAAGGAACCGAAAATGTTTCCCCTCATTCCGATGGCTCCTGGAATCACTACCAGCAGTCCAGGGAACGTTTCCAAAAAGAAGGTCATCTTACCCAAAATAATGCCTGCACATAAATCCCCTATTGCACAGATAAAAAGGGCGATTAATCCTTCCTTGATAATTGACTTGTGCTCTGAGTAAAACTCAGACCACTTTACAGATAGTGGAGTGCGAATCTTCTTCTGTCTGTCTGTCACACATATCACTACCCATAATCATTTTTTCACTTCCTAGTCTTCTTCTAATTCTTCTGGAATGTCTTCAAGTGAACAGGCTCCGGCTGCCAATTTTTCAAGCAGGTCAGCTCCTTCGTCTGTTCCTTTTAAAATTAATGTATCGCCAGGCAAAAGCATGGTATGCTTGTCAGGTCCATATATCCATGATGAACCCCTTCTGATAGCAATCACCCTCATACCGGTACGATTTACCAATAATAAGTCGCCTAATGTATTGTTTGCAAGCTCTGATGAGTCATCGACTGTGACCCTTACAATGCTTTTATCGGATTCTTCCATAACCATCTTGAATACTGGGTGTGGCTTGAACCCGGTTATCACCAAATCAGCCAAATCCTTGGCCGCATTTGCTATACTTTCAGCCGCTTCGGCAATTTCAATCAAAGCTGTAAGTTTCTCAGCATCCTCATATGACCTTGCCGCCACAAGCGATTCCTTTTTGATTTCGTAATTCATGGAGTTGACTTCGTTTTCAAGTGCGATGACCTCTTCTGCTGCAGCCTTACTGTTGAATAATACCGCCGAATAGGCCAAATCCACCATCAGCTCCGACATGTTTTTCATTTCTATTAAAAGAGTTTTTATTGTCAATTCAAATTCCCCTATAGATCATTTGGATCCGTTTTCAATAAGCATGATTTTCTAAGTTTCAATAACGTTTTCTTTTTGGCTTTCAAATCTTCGACATCCTCAAGAATGCTTTGCAAAGGCTCTCTGATATATTCAACCGTTTCCTTTTGATGAAGCCAATGGCAATTTGTGCAGTTCCATACTCCCTTGCCCTTTATCCACTCTCCGCCTGTTGCAGAATCTCCACATGGATAGAACGGACAATAGCAGAAGTCACAGTACTGGCCGTCCCAGTGGCAGGGATAGAATTCGCATTCACGGTTCGGTCCGTGTGGAACTTCTCCGTTGAGGAATTTCTCATAATGATTTTGTGATAACGGATGGATTTTCGACCTGATTACATACCCCCTTGGCGTAACCAGCTTTCCGTCCTGAACATAGGTTATGTCATTTCCCACAATCAGCGTGCAGGACATGTTGACGATGTCTTCTGTCAAATCCCCGGCCCTTACTATTGTGGCTTTTGGAGGCTCATAGGTGCTGTCTATGATGCCTATCAACACATCTTCACCCTTGATATCCAAGACACATTGCATGAACCTTCTGAAGGGCTCCTTTCGTGTCTTGCTTATGGGATTGTAGATTGCAACAATAAGATTGGCCTCAAGGGCATATCTCAACTTTTTTTCTATTTCGGACAACGGAGTTAGGATATTGCTCAGGCTTATCGCCGCAAAATCGTGCAGGGGAGCGCCCAAATGGCTTGAAGCATAGTTTAAAGCTGACACTCCGGGATAAACCTTAACTTCAACATCATCATATTTGCTCACTATCTGATACAATACGTTTGCCATTCCAAAGACCCCTGGGTCTCCGGAACTGATTAATGAAACGGTCTGGCCTTCCTGGGATTTTTTAATAGCAAACTCTGCTCTGGCTATCTCATCGCCCATTCCCTTTTTGACAACATCCTTTCCTTCAATCAAGTCTTCAATCTGCTCGATATACTTCTTATATCCTATTATGACGTCAGACTCTTCGATGGCCCTTATGGCCCCCAAAGTCATGTTGTCCCTATTCTGACCGATTCCTATAACATTAATCATTTGTATCACTAGTACAGTTTTAGAATAGATGTTATTGCAATTGTATCTTCGTCCACTCTCAGACCGTTTTCACCGTAAGTAGCCTGGCCTGTCGCCATGACCTTATAGGACGGCTGTTGGCTGATGACTATCTGTCCGGATGTTTGGCTTGGTGAAGCATAACCCAATGATTCGATGTTTACGGTAATGTTCTTGTTGCTGGTATCATCGAATGTCGTTATGTTCATCGAGTCCACATTGACCCCATCAACCTGCGACAACGATTCCATCTTCAGCGCAACATCCTTCTTGTTTGTGATGTTGACCGGAGTCGGATCCTTGATTAGAGCATCATTGACCTTCTGCGGATTGAAGAACTCATTGATTTTTGAAATCTGCATATCCACCAATCCATGGAAGTTAGGAGCTTCGGCTGTAACAATTGTGTATGAGCTGAACAGACCTAATTCAAAAAATGCGATGAATAACACTATTATCAGTATAACTCTAAGTATCTTACTTGCCATTTTATCACAATCATAAATCTTTATAATATAGATTATTATAATATTTTAAATTTTATGTCTAATATATAATAAACCTAACCCAAATTTGCAGGTTAAAATCAATAGTGACTTTTAAAATTCTCAAAGTTTATTAACATAGAAAAATAAATTTTCTATCAGTATGTCAACTAATAAAATTCTATTAAAATTTGCAAAAAAAGGAATAAACCTATCACCTGAAGCTTATGACAAAGTCGTCAATGCAGAAAACCCTCTGGATTTTGCATCTAGTTTAATAGTTAAATTGAAAAGTGATAAGTTTACCTCAAAAGACCTGGTTTGCGTAAGCGGCGAAACCATTGATGAAATTACCGGTGTGAAAACTGCACCCGAAAGCGGTAATCAAGACACTTTGATTAAACCTGAAGAAAAGGAAACCAAAAAGACAGTTGATAAAACACCACAGCCACCAAAAAAGCTTTCAGATACAAAAAAAGAGCCACCTAAAAAGGCCATTAAGAAAAAAAGCGAACCGGCCGGTGAAAAAAAGGAAGTGAAAAAGGCCGATTCCATCGATGACCTTAAAAAGGAAAGCGATGAACCGAATTATGTTAACAAAATCATAAAGGAAGCATCCGAAACCATCAAAGACACAAATATTAAGTTCAAAAGAAATGAACAAAAAACCAATGTCGAATATGACTTCAAAATCATCCAAGATACAAGCAAGAAATCCTACACCAGCGGTGAGCTTGAAAACCTGATTTCATATTTCAAAAGCAGATATGAAAAACTGGCAAATATCCTATCAAGAAGGCCGGAACTTAGAAACTATACAAAAATAGCCGATATCGATGACGGAATGGATAGCCTGAGCCTGATTCTGATGGTGCGTGAAATCAGATCCAGCAAGAATGGCCATAAAATCGTTGAATTTGAAGATGACACCGGAAACATTTCAATCCTATTTTCAAACAAAAACGAGGAGCTGTTTGCAGAAGCAGAAAAGCTTGTCAGAGATGAAGTGGTCGGAGTCATTGCAAACAAAAGCAGTGATGCGGGCTTTGCATTTGGCCAGCAAATCATAAATCCTGGAGTTTTAAGCATACCTGAAAAGAAAATGGATTTCGGTATTGTGTTCCTCTCAGACGTTCACATAGGAAGCTTGACCTTCCTGGAGGACGCATTCCAAAGATTCATCGATTGGATTAACTGTGAAGCCGGAGACGAAGAGCAGAGAAGGGTTGCCGAAGACGTGAAATATCTGATTATCGGCGGAGATATTGTGGATGGTATTGGTGTGTATCCAAATCAGGACAAGGAACTCGCAATCAAGGATATTACAGAGCAGTATAATGAGGCCGCCAGGTTTTTGGGCAATATCAGAAGCGACATCAAAATAATCATTGCTCCTGGAAACCACGATGCATCAAGGGTTGCCGAGCCTCAGCCTGCCGTACCTGAAGAATATGCAAAGGCATTGTATGAACTTGACAACGTCGAATTCATATCAAATCCAGGTGTAGTTTCCCTTGATGGAATCAACGTGCTTATCTATCACGGACGTAGCTTTGATGACTTGGTTATGGCCATCAAGAGCTTTGAATATGAAAGAAGCGATGAAATAATGATTGAACTATTGCAAAAAAGGCATTTGGCTCCAATCTATGGTGAAAGGACTCCATTGGCATCAGAACTCGAGGATTATCTTGTAATCGATGAAATCCCTGACGTATTCCATACAGGCCACATTCACATCAACAGCTACAAGAAATACAAAGGTGTTCATCTGATCAATTCAGGTACGTTCCAGACTCAGACCGAGTTCCAGAAAATTTACAACATCAATCCAACTCCTGCTGAAGTTCCGGTTCTTCATAAAGGAAAGTATAGACATTTCAAATTCTTATAGAGGTTATTTTAATGGAAAAAAATATTGATGAAATCATTGAAGTTTCAAATGAAATCTACGATAAAGGGCTGGTTTCCGGAAAATCGGGAAACATCAGTGCACGATTCGGAAATGTGATAGCCATCACTCCGACATTGAAATCATTATCCAACTTATCTGAGAAGGATATAGTTCTTGTTGACATGAACGGCAATGTCCTAACCAAAGGAAAGCCTTCCTCTGAAGTCAATATGCATCTGGAAATATATAAAAAGAGATCTGATGTGAATGCCATCGTGCATACCCACTCGCCTTACGCAACTGGATTTGCATTTTCAGACAAGAAGCTCAAAAGGCTTGAAGGTTTCGGGCCTATCGTAACGCCCTACCTACAGTCCATCGAATATGAAAGGCCTGGAAGCGATGAGCTTGCAAAAAGTGCAGGTGAAGGTCTTGGAAATGAAGATGTGCTGATTTTAAAGAATCATGGTGTGATTTGTGTTGCTGACTGTCTAAAAGAAGCTATGCTGCTTGCAGTTTTTGTTGAAGAGACTGCAAAAACTCAATTCATAACATTGATGTTGAATTCAGCTGAAGATGTTGATTAATCTTCATCTGAAATTACATCTGCTTTGTTTCTGTTTTTCATTCCTTCTTCAATCATCTTAATGATTAAACCGGATAATGAAGTTTCTTCATCGATTGCCATTTTCTTTAATTCTTTTTTTAAATCTTTAGGTAGGTTTATTGTAGTTTTGCTTATATCTGACATGTATAATAATTCATTTTAATTAAATATAAATTTTTCTAAAAAATATATTTCGATTACCAAAAACTATTTAAATCCATTACAAACAAATATTATCTTAATAGTTATTTTTACTTATTTTAATTATTTTATTTTGGAGGGAGAATAAATGAGTAATCAAGCAATAGATGAAGTATGTGAAATTCTTGACTATATTTCAGATAATAACACTGTTCCCCGCAACATCAGGGAAGCAGCTAATCAGTCTTGTGATTTATTAAAAGATGATGAGCAAGACCAATCCATAAGAATAAGTACAGTTTTAGGAAAATTAGATGAAATCAGCAATGATCCTAACATTCCTGTACACGCAAGAACTTTAATTTGGGAAGTTCTATCTAAATTAGAAGCAATCTAATTTAGTTTTTTACTATTTTTTTAACATTTTGAAACGGCAACCGCTATCGTCACGCCATCATAAGAAGTTTTTTTATAAATCAGTTTAGAATCGAATCCTGCCATTATCAGTGCTGACGGTTCGCTGACGCCATAGATTCCAAACTTTGAGAAAACAAATTCTGATTTTGAAACATCATTTGACTCGAATAACCTCAGTTTATCCATATCAACAAACTCAACCGGGATATCCATCTTTTCTGAGAGTTCTAAAATGCCCTTTTCATCCTTTTTGATTTCGGCCGATGCCAACAGATTAACCCTTGACGGCAAGATCCTCAACTCATCCAAGGATTCCTTAAGGCCATGATGTATAAATTCACATTCCTTTCCGCGCCTGCATCCTATTCCGACGACCACCTTTCTTTCCCTCAACACCATCCTATGTTCATCAAGACATACTTGTATCTCATCCATATCGACTTTTGATGAATAGTATATTGAAACGTTTATTTCAAGTGTAACGTTGTTGAGATACTCGAAGAGATACTCGAAATCCTTGTTCGGATTGACGGTGAGCGAAATCTCACGACCTTCCAAAATGGCCTTGTTGAAGTGTAGAATCTCCTTTGCATCATCGATTGACAGGTATAGGTCATGTGCCAGAACGTCTATTCCAAGCTTGTTGTTGACATCCGTTGAGGTTGTTATGACAGGTGTAGCATCAATCAAACTGGCAATCTTATTTGTCAATTCATTTGCACCTCCCAAATGACCGGATAAGGTTGATATCACAAACTTTCCATTGTCGTCGATGTTTATGACTGCAGGGTCTGTCAACTTTGATTCGACCAATGGTGCAATTGATCTGATGAGTATTCCCGAAGCCATTATTGCAATAATCGCATCATATTCATAAAACAGGATTGGAAAGCACTCTTTAACATTTTTATGAAATAAATCACATCTGATTATTGTCGAATCCAGGTCCATTTCAGTCTTTAGATTAAATGCCAATTCTTGGCCCTTGTCCGATACGGAAATTATTGCAATCTTCATAATATCACATATATTAGAGTAAATAAAAAGACAATCGCTATCGTGAAGAGGCCGATTGCCACACTTGATAGCCTGACGGCTTTTGAAATGTCATCTTTTGTTATATCTTTATTGTCGTCACCTAAAATATAGGTATCCTTTTTAATCAGCTGGATGTTCAATGCTCCGGCGGCAGTTGCCATGGTGTAACCCGAGTTTGGTGACGGGCATTTTCTGGCATCCCTCATCATGATTCTGTAGGCATTGCCGGCATCCAAATTCAGGAGATATGCGGAAACGACCATGAACAGTCCCGCAATCCTTGATGGAATAAAATTCAGAATGTCATCTATTTTGGCCGGGAAATAGCCGATGTTAATCAGTTCATCACTTTTATAGCCAAGCATGGCATCAAGAGTGTTTGAAACCCTGTATATCATTGGAACAAGCAACAAGTAAAACAGCTGATTGTCAATCGGATGGATTAAAATCACAACTCCAAAAATGAAATAGTAAAAGACAGGTGCAACATATGAATCAGTTATGTTTTCAGTAAGGCTTTCTATCGTTGCTGAAACTATGAATGATTCGGTAAGCTCATCAGTGTCTCGGCTCACCAGGTATGACACCAGCTGCCTTGCCTTTCCTATATCCTCATCAAGTGCATCCTTCACATCACGTGCTGTTTTCAAAAGCATGTTTACGGAAAATGTCGATGACAGCAATATTGAAAATATTATAAATAATAAAATAAAATTATAACTAATAATTAAATAAATAATATATAAAATAATAATAACAACACAACACACTCCCAAAACGACAAGCAGTCCAGATATCCTGTTTTTGATGCCTATGAACAGTTTTTTAAAGAAATTAATAATTGATCCCATTATTACAACAGGATGTATTTTCACCGGAAGCTCACCGATGAGCATGTCAATCAGCAATGACAATATCAAAGCAAATATAATAAACAAAAACAATTCTAATGACGTAATACTGTTTATTTTTGTATGTATTATATCATTAAGTAAGGTATTATATTCTATCATTAGTTTAATTTATATAATTAAAAAATAAATAATTTATTATAAATTTTTCAATTAAAGATGATATTATGAGTCTCGAAGAAAATGTAAGAGAATGGTTATCCGAAGAGGATTTGTTGAGAGAAGTCAAATATGATGAAAATGCCGATTTTCACTATATTATAGAATTTCCAAAGGAAAACATCATGGATGTTGTTAAGCCTGCAGGCAAGGACTGTCTGATTATGGCATGCGCCACTCAAGTTGCGCCTCAGCATTTGGACTTGATGAGGCAATCCGACATCAAGGTACAGAAAGACTTTATCATGGACTTGAACTTCGGCTTGAATAACTTTTTGGTTGATTTCGAGCTTCAGGTCGCAAATGATATTCTGCAGCAGTTTGTCATTACCGAACAGATTTTTGAGGATGGCATAACGAAAAATGAAATGTTCAGAACTCTAAAGCGTATTTTCAAGGCCAAGCTGCACTGCATTTGGCTGATTGACAAAACTTTCGGATCAATCCAAATCAACATCACTCCTTCCAATGAGAACGACATGTTCATCTAGAGAGGGAGGGGTGTGTTTCAAGTGAAACGATTTCGTTGATATTGTAAGACTGAAGGGGTCTATTTCAACTGTAACACTTGAAACCTATCTTTTATTTTATCGCTTGTTTTCCTGATTTTCCATATTAATTTTTCCTTATTTTGAAATTCAACGTTGATTCACTATTTTTTACACTTGAAATTCATGTCTTCATTTTGGGCTTTTTGGCAAAAATGCTTACACTTGAAATGCACCTCTCTGTCTTTGTGATGAATCGTGACAGTTTTTTCAATGTTGATGTCCTATTGCCGATTCGCCAACTGTGAATTCATATTTTTTTGAGATATTTACACTTGAAATCATTATCTTTTATTTGAAATAACACTATTTCACATTTAAAATTCAAAAGCCTTAAATTGAATATTTTTATATTTGAAAATCATAAATCTATCTTTTTTGGATAATAATGATATTTAATCAGTAAAATTTGATTTAAATGATTTTGGATAAAATAAATTCCTGACATTTTTCAATTGTTAATACAATTTTTGAAACTTGTAATAAAAACCTTTATTTATTAGGTGTTTTATATTATTATCACTGGAAATTACACTAACTACATTTTTGTTATTGACTTATTTTTTATAGGTGGGAAGATGGCGAATATTTTTGAGGACGAGAAACTTTTTTCAAACAGACGGAAAAATCAGATATTTAAAAACAAGAAACCTTTGGATCACAGATTTTTACCTGAAAAATTGGTGCATAGGGATGCACAAATCAGGGAAATCGCAAAAAATTGGGTCGATGTATTGGACAATGTGACCCCATCAAACGTTACATTATACGGTAAGACAGGAACAGGAAAAACGGCCGCATCCAAATTTGCACGTGAACAGCTCATCGAAGCTGCAGACAATGAAAACATTTTTGTAAGAATCGAATATATCAGATGCACAGACTTCACAACCGAATACCAGGTTATTGCCGAGCTGTGTAACAGGTTGGGGCGTGATGTTCCAAGCCGTGGATGGACCAAAGCTGAGGTTGTAAATGCATTTAGAAGCCTCTTCAGGACAAATGCCTTCGGCAAAAAGCTGCAGCTGATAGTCATTTTGGATGAAATAGATATTCTACTTGATAAGGACGGCGACGGAATACTTTACACTCTAACCAGGACAGACAATGTTGCTGTACTGTCAATCAGTAACTATCTCGACTTCAAGAATCTCATCAAGTCAAGGGTTACCAGCAGCCTCAACGATAAGGAAATTGTTTTCCCGCCTTACGGTGCAGACCAATTGTCCGATATTCTATCCGAAAGGGCCGAACTGTCATTCAATGACGATGTGCTGAATGAAGATGTAATTCCGTTGTGCTCTGCAATGGCTGCAAAAGAAGAGGGCGATGCAAGATATGCATTGGACCTTTTGAAAAATGCCGGAGAACTGGCATTTGATGAGGCCTGCGAAAATGTAACTACCAATCACGTAAAAAGAGCTAAAGAAAGAATAGAGCACAATAAGGTCAGTGAAATCCTCTCCACCCTTCCACTTCAGCAGCAAAGGCTTCTGTTAGCCATATTAACATTGACAAAACAGAAAGAGGAAATAACATCCGGAAAGCTTTACGAATCATACACTGAAATCTCCAAAAAGGATGCGGTGACCTACAGAAGAATATTCGATTTCATAAACGAGTTAGAACTGCTTGGTATAATTTCTACAAACACCGTTTCACGTGGCCGTGGAAAAGGTAGAACAAATATAATAAAGCTTCAATGTGATGAAACTTTACTTGAAACAACTCTATACTCTATTTAGGGTTGTTTTTTATTAATGTATTTAAAATCGCCATCCTTACAGGTACTGCATTTGCCGCCTGGGTGAAATACTTGTTGTACTTGGTGTCGTCGACATCGCCTGCGATTTCATCGATTCTTGGCAGCGGATGCATTACAATCAAATCCTTTCCTTCCAGCATATTCTTATTGACAATATATGCCCCTTTTATTTTCAGGTAATCGTCAATGTCGACAAAGCGCTCTTTTTGTATTCTGGTTACATATAAGACGTCGACGTCATCGATGATGGATTCAATGCTGTCCACTTCCTCATATTCGACATTTGTCTTGTTCAAATCGAGGAGGATTTCCTGAGGCATCCTGAGCTCTGGAGGGGATACCAGATATATTTTGATGTTTTTAAACAGACACAATGCATTTGCCAGGGAATGTACCGTACGGCCAAATTTCAAATCGCCGATTAACGCAATGTTTAAGTTATCGATTGATCCGATTTCGTTTCTTATCGTGTATAGGTCAAGCAGTGTCTGTGTCGGGTGCTGGCCTGCACCGTCTCCCGCATTGATAACTGGAACGTCCACGATGTCTGATATGAATTTTGAAACACCTTCAAGCTCGTGTCTTATTACAAGAGCATCGCTGTATCCTTCAAACATCTTGGCGGTGTCTGCAATGCTTTCACCTTTTGAAACGGAACTTGATCCGCTGCTTGCAAACCCGATGCACTCTCCATTTAAGCGTTTCATCGCTGTTTCGAAGGATATTCTTGTCCTTGTTGATGGTTCAAAAAACATCAAACCCAGAACCTTTCCCTTCAGTTCATCTGACACGGCCCTTGATTGAGCAATATCTTCCAGTTTGGAAGCCTCATCAAGAATGTATTCTATATCTTCCCTTTCAAAGTCTTTAATTGAAATAATGTTTTTCAGTTTGAAAATTTTAACCACCTTTTCTATATGATCCTTTCAATCGGCACAACCAGAATGTCACGGGCACCGGCATTTCTCAAGTCGTTGACGAGTTCAAAGACTTCCTTTTCATCAATCACTGCCTGTGCGGCAACGGTCTTTTTGTCGGACAGCACTTCAGAAATTGTAAGCCCGCCCATTGAAGGCATGACCTCTTTCACTTTGCCTAAATCCTCTTCGTCAACGTTCATCATGATAAGCTTTTTCCTGTCAGCGTCAAGCACACCCTTTATGCTTGTGCTTACAGCCTCAATCAAGTCCTTTTTCTCTTTTAGGCTGTCATGATTTGCAATGAGCTTGATGGAACTTTCGAGTATGACATCGATGATTTCGAGATGATTCATCTTGAGTGTGGTTCCGGTGCTTGTCAAGTCGGTAATCAAATCCGCAAGTCCTATGAAAGGGGCGGCTTCGGTTGATCCGCTCAATTTGACGATTTTCAAATCCAGGCCTTTCTCCTGCAGATACTTTCTGGTTAAAACCGGAAATTCTGTTGCCACCTTCATGTCTTGGGTAATGTCATCTATGGAATTGATGTCTGATTCTTCGGGAGCCGCCATTACCAGCTTTGTCTGGCCGAACCTTAGGTCAAGCAGTTCACTGACATTCGCTTCGTTTTCCCTAATCAGGTCCACACCGGTTATTCCCATGTCCGCCACTCCGTCGTTGACGAATTCCGGTATGTCGGATGCCCTTGCAAACATCACTTCTATGTTTTCGTTGAATGTCTTAGAAATAAGTTTACGATTGCTTTTGTCTATTAATCCCAGTCCTGCCTTTTCCAGGATGTTTATTGATGGTTCGCTTATTCTTCCTTTGGATGGAACCGCAATTTTAATTTTCATCATATCTTCTCAAATTTTTTTTATCTGATAATATTATTTAAATATTGTTATTAATATCTTTATTGGATATTATAAAATATTAATACTTTTGTTTTTTTGAATTTGGAAATTTTTAATATTCATTTTTAAATTATGGCATAATTTAGCGAAATATTTAAATATTAAGATAGATTATATCTTATTTAACTTATTATTAGTTGTTAATAATAAGTTTTAACAGAATTTATGTGAGGTGAAAAATATGTCTGAAATACCAAAAGCTCCTATCGCAAGAATCATCAAAGAGTCCGGTGCAGAAAGAGTCAGCGAAGACGCAAAAGTTGCATTAGCTGAATACTTAGAAGAAGTAGCTCGTGATGTTGCTAAAGAAGCAAACAACGTTGCTAAAATCGCAAAACGTAAAACTGTTAAAGCAGATGATATTAAATTAGCTATCAAAAATTTATAAATAGTTTTTAGCTAACTTTTTTTTATTTTTTTTAAGGTGTTATCATGAATAATACTATTTTAATCAAGAACGCATTAATTTTAAGTCCAAGTTATTTTGAAAACAAGAAACAATCCATTTTAATCAAAGACGATTTGATTGCCGAAATTTCCGATGAAATCGATGAGGATAATGTTGATAAAGTCATCGATGCCGAAGGCAAAATCCTGCTTCCAGGATTAATCAACACTCACACTCACTTGTCAATGGCACTGTTCAGAGGCCTTGCAGACGATTTGAGCCTGGACAGCTGGCTTAACGATCATATATGGCCGATGGAAGCAAACTTAAACGGCGATTACTGCTATATCGGCGCCCTTTTGGGAGCGGTTGAGCTCATCAAGTCAGGTACAACAACATTTTCCGACATGTACTTCTACATGGAAGATGTTGCCCGTGCAGTCGATGATGCAGGAATCAGGGCGGTTCTGTCATATGGAATGATAGACTTTGGAGATGCCGAGAAAAGGGAAAATGAAATTAAGGAGAATCTGGCATTGTATGAGGCATGCAACGGAATGGCTGACGGCAGAATCAAGGTATTTTTCGGTCCTCACTCACCGTACACCGCTTCAGAGGAACTTTTAGTCAAGGTTCGTGAATTGGCTGACAAATATGGTATGGGAATCCACATACATGTTTCAGAAACCCAGAAGGAAATCAATGACAGCCTCGATGAAAAGGGCTTAAGGCCATTTGAATATCTCGAAAAGATAGGATTTTTGGGTCCCGATGTCGTAGCGGCACACTGCGTATGGCTGAGCGATGCAGAAATAGAGATAATCAAGAAGCATGGTGTCAAGGTTTCACACAATCCTTGCAGCAACATGAAGCTGGCTTCAGGTGTTTCGCCGGTTTCCAAACTGATTGAAAACGACATTTGTGTGGCTATCGGTACCGATGGCGCTTCCTCAAACAATAATCTCGATTTGATTGAGGAACTGAAAACTGCCAGCCTGCTTCAGAAGGTTTCAACCCTTGATCCTAAGGTATTGGATTCAGATGAAGCAATTGAGATGGCTACCATAAAGGGAGCTGAGGCATTAGGCCTGGGTGATGAGATAGGTTCAATTGAAGTCGGCAAAAAGGCTGACATAATCTTGATTGACACCAACAGTGCCAACATGGTTCCGGACAGTTCATCATTGTCTTCCAATGTTATTTACTCAGCAAACGGTTCAAACGTCGATACCACCATCTGCAACGGTAAGGTATTGATGGAAAACAGGAAATTGACCGTATTGGATGAGGATGAAATCTATGCAAAGGCCAAACAGGCCATAAAAGAATTAAAAGAAGCTATCTAGCTTCAAATTCTATTTTATTTTTACTTATTACTATACTCTTTTTCCACTCGTCTTTTGTTTCCGGGAAATCGCTTCTGAAGTGTGCGCCACGGCTTTCCCTTCGAAGTATCGCTGATTTCACGGTCAGGATGCAGATTTCAACCATGTTTATCACTTCAAGAGCGGTCACCAGATCAGTATTGTACTGTGTCTTGTCACTGACGTCCAGATTTTCCAAATCCTTCTGCATTTCCTGAAGTTGCTTGAGCGCCTCGTTCAGGGTTTTTTCGTCACGCACGATAGCTACCTTTTCCCACATCAGGCTCTTGATTCTGTTTTTGAATTCCTTAGGTTTGATTGAGCCTTCCTTGATGAGACCTTCGATTCTTGAAGCTTCGGCCTGCACCTGTTCATCGTTTGTTTTTAAATCAGTGGATTTGGCAGCTTCGGATGCGCTCACACCTGCGATTTTGCCGAACACCTGCGTATCGGCCAGGGCATTTCCGCCCAGACGGTTTGCACCATGAACCCCTCCGCAGACCTCTCCGGCTCCAAAGAGGTTGTCAAGAGAACTTGATGCATCGGTATTGATTTTTAGACCGCCCATGAAATGGTGTGCAGTCGGCGCCACCTCTATCGGACCGTGCTTTATGTCAACGCCGACGTTTTCAAACTGAAGAACCATGGTTTCAAGCTTTTCGTCGATGTAGTCGTCATCCAAATGTGAAATGTCAAGGTACACTCCGCCCTTTTCGGTTCCCCTGCCCTCGATGATTTCCTGATAGATTGACCTTGCAACGACATCACGTGTGGCCAGCTCCATCTTTTCAGGGGCATATCTGCTCATGAACCTTTCGCCTTCGCTATTTATGAGCTTTCCGCCTTCGGCCCTTACGGCCTCGGTTACAAGCACTCCCTTTTTCGATTCGGGAGCAACCATGCCTGTAGGGTGGAACTGAATCTGTTCCATGTCAACCAGTTTTGCTCCAGCACGGTAGGATATTGCATAGCCGTCTCCGTTCTTTTGGAAGGTGTTGGATGTTACAGGGTATAGTTGTCCGGCTCCTCCACTTGCTAAGATAACGGATTTTGCCTGGAAATAAATCAGGCTTGAATCCTTCAGGTTCAGTCCGGTTGCGCCGATTACCTGGTTATCGTCAGTGACCAGAGATGTAATCATTACCTCTTCGATGCATTCGATGTCTCTCCTGATGATTTCCTCCTTAAGTGCATTCAAAAGCTCGGCACCGGTTCTGTCTCCCTGATAGCAGGTTCTTCTGAAGCTCTGGCCTCCGAATGGCCTCTGGTCTATCTCGCCCGATTCCTGCCTGTCGAAGAGTGCGCCGTAGTTTTCCAAATCAACTAGCCTTTTGGGGGATTCGTTGACAAGTATTTCAACCAGTTTTTCATCGTTCAGATAGCTTCCGCCTTTCAGCGTGTCGTTGAAGTGGGCATCGATTGAGTCGTCCTTGTCGACGGTCTTGAACACCGCATTGTATCCGCCTTCCGCCATTCCGGTACAT
The DNA here is from genome assembly GCA_902764015.1 of uncultured Methanobrevibacter sp. GTDB lineage: Archaea > Methanobacteriota > Methanobacteria > Methanobacteriales > Methanobacteriaceae > Methanocatella. The sequence continues at coordinate 64,757 of CACWUH010000001.1, forward strand.
CCTGAGCGAAATGACAGTCCCTTTGATACTATTGTTGCCTTAAGACCTGCATCATCAACTTCGATGGCTGCCCTTGAGCCTGCTCCGCCGGATCCGATTATTAGCACATCTGTAGAGATAGTTTTTATTTCCATTATATTACCCTGTAAAATTTTATGTTATTATCTTTAATTTTAATTGTTAATAAATTTTTTATATTTATGTAAATATTGCTCTAAACTCGTTAAATTGCTTTTATAGAATTGATAAAGCTTAAATAACCTAATAAACATATTATAATTAATTAAATTTTAAATAACAATTTAGGATTTTAAAATGATTAATAAACTAGATATTTTCAATAAATTTCATGATTATTATGATGAATTCAGAGAGGATAGGTCTAATACAATTAAAAGATTAAAAAAGTTATATCCTACACCTGCCAATTTAACAGATGACGAAAAACTGTTTATAGTAATGTGGGGTAAGGATTCATTTCCTCTTTTAAGTTATTTGAGATTAAAGTTAAATAACACAGAAAAAACAAACAATTATTTAGAATTTTATAATCAAAATTTAAATAATGCTATTAATAAATATGATAATATTAAAATAGATTCTATCTTGCATCGAAGAGTTTTCAATGATTTTTTCATTGAAGATGTTGGAAAAATTGGAATTTTTGAAATTCCTCTATCAATAACATTTGATTCAAACTCTAATTTGGAATTTGGGGATTTTCATATTACAATTTTAGCACCAATCGGCACTAATGGTGCATATATTGAAGAATTAATGCATGATGAAAGTTATTCACAACATTTAAATGAATGGTTATTCCCTCAAAAAACTCGATATAAAACATTATTTAAAGATTATGAATCAAAAGAAGCAATAATTATTATATTAGGGGATGAAAAATATGAAATTTAGAAGAGACTTGAGATATACTCTTTGTGAAGACAAATTAGAGGATTTTCACGATGATTTAATCATGTTGGATGATTGGATTCCTTTTGTCATTACAAGTAATCTGCCGCAGGATGTCTTTTTTAAGTTGGGAAAAGATGTTGAAAACAAGGAGGAATATTCAAATAGATTGCTGCAACACAAATTGGACAATGGACAATCGGGTTTGAGTTTGGATGAGGTTTTGGAAAGGGAAATCAGTGATTTTTTGGAAAAATATTCTAAGTTTGAACCGCTATTTTCAGTCAATGAATAATTTTTTAATTGATTAGATATTCAGTATCGAAAAGTATATTTATTTTCTTAACTTACTTTTAATTAATTATTCAATTAATTATTATTATATTTTTATTATTTTCTTTAATTTAAGCAGAGGTCATTTAATGAAAATCGATGGTGAAGTCAAGACAGGTTTGGGAAAGGGAGCATATTTCATATCACAGGAATTTTATTCAAGTCAGTTCAGGAAAAATTTGGGATTCGTCCCATATCCTGGAACGCTGAATGTCGTTGTAAGCGATGAATATCTCGATGAGATTAATGAAAAAAAGGACAGTTGCCAAAATATAATCAAGCCCGATGAGGGATTCGGAGCCGTAAAATATATCGAGGCCGTTTTGAATGATGAAGTCAAGGGTGCCATCGTTTTCCCGGCAAAGACCACTCACGATGAGAACTATTTGGAATTCATTGCCGAGGCCAGGCTGAGGGATGAACTGAATCTGGAAGATGGTGATATAGTATCCATAGAATTTTGATTTCATTCCATTAACTATTTTATATATTAATGATATACTTTTTTTCGGCGATGACACTTTTCGCTTTTGGCTGTTTAAAAATTTGAGGTGTAATAATTGAATATGATTATGGTGTAATAGCAATTAATGCAGTAATAGCGATAGTTGTTGCTTTAATAATTGGGACAGTGCTTGCTCTTTTAAACATTGGTGAATTCAGTTTCCTAATTGCAATGCTGATTGGCGGAGCGATTATAGGTTTTTTTTGCTAATGTCAATATCGAAACCGCATTGGTTATAGGGGGTATAGCAGGTTTATTTGTATCAATACTTCAGGGAATAATAGCTCCTTTAATATTTGTTCCTGCAACGGCGGTTTTATTCCCAATAGCTGGTTATTTCATTGCATTAATAGTTTTAGGAGCATTTTGCTGTGGAGTTGCAGCATTAATCAAAGATGTTATAAATTAATTTTCTTTTCATACCACAAAGTATTTTATACATAAGGAATATATTTGATAATACGTTCTCGGGGCGGGGCGGAATTCCCCACCGGTGGTGATTTTATTAAAATAAGTCCACGAGCACAACGGAATGTGTTGATTTGGTGAGAGTCCAAAACCGACGGTGACAGTCCGGATGGAAGAGAAGATAATAGTATTTAGTTATTTTTAGCCCTGGTTCTAGTAAATAAGGAGACATTACTATGAATCAAGAAACAAACTTAGACAAGGCTCTAGAAGCCATAAGAAATGGTCAATTTGTACTGGTTTTCGACGATGATGACAGGGAAGGCGAAGTCGACATGATCATCGCTTCAGAATTCGTGACCCCAAAGTCAATCGCAACCATGAGAAACGATGCAGGGGGCTTAATCTGCAATTGCCTGCACGATGATTTCTGTGAAGCTATTCACCTGCCTTTCATGGTGGACATCATGAAGGCTGCAACCGAAAAGTATCCAGAACTTGCCAAGCTTGCACCAACTGACATCCCATATGACGAAAGGTCCTCATTTTCAGTCTGGACAAATCACAGGAAATCCTTCACCGGTGTAACCGACCATGATAGGGCAATGACAATCTCAGAAATGGCTCTCATGATGAAGGAAGAAAGGTTCGATGAGTTCGGCGCAACATTCAGATCCCCAGGACATGTTTGCCTTTTGAGAGGCGCTGAAGGTCTTGTAAAAAACAGGCAGGGACACACCGAAATAGGCCTTGCTTTATGTGAACTTGCAGGAGTCACTCCTGTCTGTGTTGTATGTGAAATGATGGATGGTGAGACAGGCCAGGCCACATCTGTTGCCGATGCCCGCAAATACGCCGAAGAGAATGGATTAATTCTTCTTAGAGGCGAAGACATCATTAAAGAATATTTAAAAGAATAGCTAAGGTGCCTCGCTGCACTTTTTGGCTATATAATTTGCAACGAATTCCATTATTTGTTGATATTTGTAGGAATTATAAATGCTGAATGAGACGTATCTACCGTCTCGCATTTGTATTTCTAAACCGTTTTTCACTTCTTTTGACTTGTTTATCGCAGCTATCTTTTTCCATGGAATTCTCAGTGTTTTACTTTTGAGGGCGTTTTCTATGTGGATTCCGTCATCCTTGAACCTCACTGTTTTAACCAGGCGGCGATTCTTGTCTGATGCTATCTGGATATCCCCGTTTTCGTCAAAGACATAATCTGGTATCAGGCATGTTGCCTTCCAGCCATGCTTCATTTTTTTCAGTACATGGGCCCGGTCCTTTTTTGTGAGCTTGACTCCCTTTTCGGGGCTCAGGTTAAGTGCCATCAAATCACCCTGCTTTTGATTTCATCAAACGAATAGATTTTATTGAATTCCACTTCACGTGCCATTCCTATTATTTCATCGATGTTAAGGTTGCCTTCAACCAGATCCATTGCATATGAGGTGAAAAGCTCATACCTTATTTCAACTTCCGGAATGAATCCTCTCATGTCCGCATTCTTTAATTTCGGAATCTTCAGAACCTTTTCGACATTCGTGTTGTTTCGAATATACGGCACCACATTGTCGAATATATCGTCACTGTATACCTTGTTGAGCAAGACAGCCTCCACTGAAACTCCGAATTTCTCAAGCATATTTGCATGTGCTACAATGTCGATGGCTGCCGATTCGATTCCGCCCTTGTTGACGCCCGTTGCCAGTATCATCGGAATGTTTGATGACATTGCAATCTCAGCTGCGGAGTAGGGCACCCTTTCATTCAAAAGGCCGGTAAACACGCTCATGACCCCTTCGATAAGCACGATATCATAGTCCGACGAGTTGAGTTTCGCGACAGTAGATTCTATGTCACACCATCCCAGGTGTCCGATTTTTATCGATGCGAAGTCTTCCATCTTTCCCTTTGTCAGGTAAAGTCCGGGAATGATGTCTCTAACGTCAGGCCCTACCTTTAAAAGAGCGACCTTATAGCCCCTTTTTCTGATTGCGCCTGCAAGGCCGGTGAGTATGAATGTCTTTCCCGAGTCGGATCCGTTGCTTCCAATCATCAGGTATTTTGGCCTTTTGTTCGGCTTTATTTGAGGTATTTCTATTCCGGTGTTTATTCCGACTTCGCTTTGAAGGAATTTCTTGACATCCTTGTTTCTACTGTAGATTTCATCAGTATCTGTAGCATCTATTTGTTCCAGTAGATTTTCTACAAGGACAGGATTTTCATCCAGAACGCCATGAATCATGGTTCCGATTACGTTGCCGTCATCGTTGCATGCCCCGGAAAAGATGTTGTAGTCGCCCTTTTCGTTGACGTCACCATAGTTCATCCTTTGAACCTGTGAGTAGAAAAGCGGCTTTGCATCACCTTCGACCTTGCCGTAGGTGTGGGTGTGAAATCCGTCAATGTCTTCTGTCTGATTTTTGACCAAAAATGAGTTGTCAAAGACCTTTGCCTTCACCCTGTCGCTTGTGATTAGGGGAGAGAAGTTTACATCAATCAGTCCGAGACCCTCCTTGACAATCGGCACAGGAGATTTTCTGCCGATGTCTATTTGGTTTGAAAGAAGCTGAAAGCCCGCACAGATTCCGATTATCGGCTTTCCGTCATGCGCCATCTTTTTGATTTCAGTGTTCAGTCCCATGTTGATGTCATTTGACTCAATCAATGTTCCACCAGGGATGATCAATGCATCCAGTTCATCTGAAGCAGGATTGCCGTTGACGAGTCCGTTTTCCTTAACGATGTCTGTTGGAAGGTTTCCAAAGTCCTCAAATCCCGGAACGGCTCCGGTAAGATAAGCAAGTCCGATTTTTGTCATAGTAAATACCTCTTGTTAATCTATTGTATCTTTTTCATAATAAAATTTTAGAGGTGCATTTCAAGTGTAAAAATTAAAAAAATAAAATGAGTTCATCTATTCTTTTGATTTTAATTCGTATTTTAAAGCCTCTGAAGGGCATTTGTCGATGATTTCTGCAATTTCACTGGCAGGGGCTTGTGAAACGTCAACCCAAGGTCTTCTTGAAACGTCAAATACCTTACTGTTCGCTCTTATGCACTCGGTTGCATGCTCGCATAGCTCAGGATTCCAGAAAACGCAGATTTCATCATTTTCATATGCCTTATAGCCATTTTTCAATAGTTCTTCTTTGGACATTTCTATCACCAACAATAATTTATTACAGATAATAGGCCCATTATAATATAAATCTTTTTCCACAAAACAAGTTGAGCGCAAATCTTTGAAACTTTGATAAAAGAAATTTGAAAAATAATTTAAAAAAAAGAGTTTATTGAGTGTTTTCGAAAACACTCATTGCTTTGATGATTTTTTCATCATCCAGCGGTTTTGCCTGAATCTGCAGTCCGACAGGAATGCCGTCAACCTCACCGGCCGGTATGCTTGCTGCAGGAATACCTGCCAGGTTAGCGATAACTGTCAGCACATCGTAGGCATACATTTCCATAGGCTCCAGTTCAGCTCCGATTTCGTGAGGAAGCTTAGGAACGGTCGGGCCAACAATCAAATCAACGTTTTCAAGCATTGAGGTGATTTCCGCTCTGATGACGGATCTTGCCTTCAGGGCCTGCTTGTAGTATTTGCCGCTGAATTCGGCTTCTGCAATATGTGAACCAATCTTGATTCTTCTAAGCACTTCGTCACCGCATACCTCTTCGATTCTGGAACCGTAGTCCCTTCCGTCGTATTTTCTGGTTGCTGAGAAGAATTCCACATAGTTAATCAGGTAGTATGTAGGCAGACATAAGTCGATGTGGTCGAAGCTCACTTCAACGAGTTCGGCACCCGCATCAACCAGTTTCTTGATGGCTTTGTTCACGGTCTTGTTGATTTCATCATCTGTAACGTCGATGAATTCCTGACATACCGCTATTTTCATGCCCTCAAGGGAAGTGTCTTCAAGAACTTCGGTGAAGTCAGGCTTATCCCAGTCAAGGGTTGTGCATTCGGTTTCGTCGTATTTTGCAATTGTATTCAATGCCAATGCGATTCCGCTCACGTCGTTTGCAAGGGGTCCAATCTGGTCAAGACTCATGGATAAGTCCAAAAGGCCTTGCCTTGAAACCGCACCGTATGTAGGCTTGAATCCCACGACTCCGCAGTGTGATGCAGGGTTTCTGATGGATCCTCCTGTATCGGAACCGATTGATATGTCACACATTTCACCGGCAATAGCTGCTGCACATCCTCCGCTTGAACCTCCAGGGATTCTGCCCATTGCGGCCGGGTTTTGTGTAGGTCCGTAGTAGGAAGTCTCGGTTGAACTTCCTGCCGCAAATTCATCCATATTCAAAATTCCGATGATTATGCCGTCTTCGGCAAGGATTTCATCAACAACAGTTGCGTTGTAGCTTCCGTAGTAGTCTTCCAATGTCTTTGAAGCGGCGGAAATTATCATGTCTTCTACATTGATGTTAGCCTTTATTCCGAATACAAGACCGGCCAGAGCGCCGACATCTTCGCCGTTGGCTATCTTTTCATCAATGGCTTCAGCCTGTTTCAATGCATTTTCATAGTTCAATTCAAGGAATGCATTGATTTCGTCGTTAGTTTCATCGATAACTTTAATGAAGCCTTCCACATTTTCTTTAGCTGTCATCTCTCCACTTTTTATGGAGTTTAACTTTTCAATAACGTTCATTAAAACACCTTAATAATCGTAAATTATAATACTATTATTTTGTTTTTCAATGCTTATATATTTAATTTCAAAATTCGAAAAATAAAATTTAATTTATATTAAAAACATAATTAATTTCATGAAGAAGGCGGTAGTATTTGATAACTCAGGAACGCTGATTGAAAGGTTTAGGGTTATCAAGGATGTTATAAACGGAAACATTTTTACTGACATCAACTCTTTGGATTTGATTGACCAGGCAGACAGCTTGGCCTTGGTGGTTCTTCAGTTCAACACGAACAGACTTCTGGAATTGGATTCAGATACATTGATTTCAGATGTCATCAGGCAGTATAACATAGATTTTGACATTAGCTTTTCAACAGACCAGGTTTCAAAGGCCGATGTCAAGGAGATTCTTGACAATGAGACATCAGCCACAGTATCTGACATCACCGACGGATTTGACATTCTCAGAGAAAAGATTTCCCACATGGAGCTGTGCAACGGATCTGCCCTGATTGTCGACATGGACTTGGGCGTTGTGGCATATACCATAACTTCAGCCGGCAAGTTCTTCCCGAAAGTCTTTGAGACTGTTGAAACCCTGAAGTCCAGGGGAATTGAGATTTACATCGCTTCAGGCGACAGAAAGGGAGCAATCAACAGATTGGCAAACATGCTGGATGTTCCTGAGGACAACGCCTTTGGCACGGTTTCGACACGGGGAAAATGTGAAGTGGTTTCAATCCTTAAGGAAAGCGGATATAAGGTCATGATGGTCGGTGACGGCCTCAATGACATATTGGCTTTCAAGAAGGCTGATGTCAGTGTCCTGACCATCGAGCAGCAGGAAGAGGTCTCCCCTAAGATGATGGACAAGACTGACCACATAATAAGTGACATTTGGGAAGTTACGATGATTGACTTCTGATTTATTTTTTTATAACTCATAACTTATAAGTTATAACTTATAACTAATAACCACTAAAAAAATAATAATAAGTTATAAGTTATCAATTACCTCTTTGCTTTTAAGGACATTGTCGAAGTTGTTCAGCTCAATGATTGCAGTATCAATCCTTTTAAGCAGATTCAAATCCAAAGTGCCCTCGCCTAGGGTAATGTGTTGGTCCTTGACGCCGTCGTTATCGTTCAAATGGCAATAGCTGATGTTTTTAAGTGAAAGCATCTCTTCCAGGTTTCCGCAGGTGTTTCCGTGGCCGGTATCGATTGTCAGCGAACAACCGGTTTCCTGCTGTATCATTTCGATTTCCTCAACGGTGTTTGCCAAAAATTTTCCTCGAACAGGCATGTTTTCAACCGACACCTCAACATTTGTATTGTCGATTATCTCGCCGACGCTTTCAACTGCAAACTCAAGTGCTGCATTTCTCAGACGTGGCTCGTTTCGACCTATTATGCCTGGATGAACTGTTATTGTCTTCGCACCAATCGTTTCCGCATACTGGCCGCATTGAATCATCTGGCGAACGCTTTCATTTCTTATCCCCCTGTTCAGGCTTGCGATATTGATGTCAACGGTTGCAGCATGAATCCTCACGTCAAGTCCGCAGTCCCTGTATTCCATGTTTTCGTTTTCAAAGAATGGGCCTTCCCCGAGAATTTCAATGATTTCAAAGCCATGCTGTTTTGCCAAATCGATTATGTAGCTGTTCGGCTGCATGAACAGAGCCAGTGTAGTAAACCCCAATTTCATGTATATATATAAGTTTGACAAATATAATAAATGTTAACATATATCAAATTTTTACTTATGGTGAAATATGACAGAAAAAGATTTTGATGAAAGCCAAAAGAAGTTTATAAAACATTTTTCCAACGGTTTGACCCGCAACTTGATTTTGTGGATCATTTCCAAAGAAAAGATTCACGGCTACGCCATCATGAAGAAATTGGATGAATTTTTTGATTTTGGCGATGTCCCGTGCACCATCAAATACACATCAAGCAAGGTATATCCGATTTTGAGGAAAATGGAAGACAACGGCTTGATTGTCGGCGAATGGAAGATCAACGAAAACAATAAGAGGGTAAAATATTACTCAATCACCGATGAGGGTTTGTCAATACTGGACAATATCCGTCAGGTGATGAACTCTATCGTAAATAATCCGGCATGGCTGATGTTTTATAAGGATATGGCAGGAGTTGAGATTAACCATGAACGCAATAGAAACGAAAAACCTAACGAAAATTTACAACAATAACTTCATTGCCGTTAATTCTCTTGACTTGGATATTCCAAAGAAGAGCATTTTTGGAATGCTTGGTCCCAATGGTGCGGGAAAGACGACAACAATCAAGATGTTGACATGTCTGATTCAGCCCACTTCAGGCCAGGCAACAGTAGGCGGATATGACGTTCAGAAAAACCCGGATGAGGTAAGGCGCCTTTTGGGAATGGTTCCACAGCAGGTCAGCCTGTATAAGGATTTGACCGTGATGGAAAATTCACAGATGTGCGCCGACTACTATGGGGTGCCTCAGGACGAGCGGGATTCACGCATTGAAGATTTGATGGAGCTTGTCGACATCAAATATGCAAAGGACAAGCGTGTCGGTCAGCTTTCAGGCGGCCAGAAGCAGAAGGCTTCCCTTGTTGCAAGCCTGGTCCACAGGCCGGACATCCTCTTTCTTGACGAACCTACCATAGGCCTTGATCCAACCACCAAGCGTACCCTTTGGGATCTGATTCGTGAACTCAACGACGATGGACACACAATAATCCTATGTTCCCATGACATGCATGAGGTTGACATGCTCTGTGACTATGTCGGAATCATCAACACCGGCAATCTGGTTGCTTACGATACCCCTCAGGGACTAAAGGATTCGCTTTTGGAAGCTAACAGGCATGAAATCACAGATGCATTAGGCAAAATTTCCGAAGAAAGTGATTCGCCCACTTCCAGTAGGGACGACTTGGAAGACCTCAGCCTGAAGAAGATGTCCGTTCTTTTGAAGAATAATGATGAACGCATCATTGAAAAAATCAGACAATCCACTAATTTAAAGAGCGTTGAGGTGGCCCGCAACGGCCGTATCAATTTGAGGATAGACAGCTTTGACGATATGGCTGTCCAGAATGTTCTGGCCGAAATCATGTCTTTGGGAGGCATCATCACTTCAATCTACACTGAAGAGCCTTCGCTGGAGGATGTCTTCATCAAATCGACATCGGAGGTGAACGAAGATGATAGAGCCTAACAAGTTTTGGTGGATGATTAAAAAGGAGTTAATTTCACTTAAAAGGCACCCTGCAAGGCTGGTTTCCATTCTGGCCTTTCCGATAATCATGATTCTGCTTTTTGGCTATGGAATGGGTGGGGAGATGACAGACCTTCCGATAGTTGTCGTTTCCCAATCTGATGGCAATCTGACCGATTTGACACTTGATACAATTAAAAACACCGAAACATATCATGTTGTGGAGGTCATAGACAGTTTGGATGAGGGAAAGCAGCGTGTGGATTCGGGTGAAGTAAAGGCGGCGATAATTCTGCCGTCGGATTATGATGAGGACACGTCCCAGCAGAAGGGAGTGACGCTTTACATAGACTCGTCAGACCAGATGGCGTCACAAATCATAGAATCGTCCACTCAGGCAATCTTCTATAGGATATCCAACATGGTCGCCTCCCAGACCAGCGTTTCAACACAGGATGCGAATATCGAGCCGAGCATTGCCCACTCATTGGACAACTTCAAGGATGACATCAGCCTGCACATAAACCGCATCTATGGAAACATCAAATACATAGACTTTCTGGTTCCGGCTATTTTAGGAATGACCATCATGATGAGCTGCATGATGGGAATGGGAGCAACCATTGCAGGTGAAAGGGAAACAGGAGAGCTTGCAAGACTATTCATGACGCCGACATCAGTTTCAACGGTGATAGGCGGAAAGATTGCGGCCAAGCTTTTAATCGAGCTGGTCAGGGCATTGATACTAATATTCATGGCGGTATTGCTCTTCAATGTGAGTATAAAGGGCGGATTCCTCCAGACATTCATCGTTTTGGTGATAGGCGCATTATGCTTTGTCGGTTTTGGCATCATGCTTTCGGCAAGGACTTCCACACAGGAGGATTATGCCCAAATATCCCTTCCGTTCTCGATGCCCATGATGTTTGTTTCAGGGGTATTCTATCCGATTGAAACCATGCCGTGGATTCTTCAGAAACTGGCATATGTCTTCCCATTGACATATCTAAATGACGCCATGAGAGGAATCATGCTCAAGGGGCAGACACTGGCAGACGTATGGTTGGACTTGGTGATTTTATTGGGCTTTACATTATTGTTCTTCATAATAGGTGTAAAGAGATTTAACAGGGATGTATAGGAGGTTTTTTCATGTATAAAAAATTATTGATAGGATTGATCGTTTGTCTTTTGTGTTTCTCGCCGATTGCGGCCAAGGACTGGAATTCATTTGCAGGAGGAATTGACCATAATGCCTATAGGGATGAGAGTTCGGATTTCGTAACCAATCTGTGGACGTTCAACATGGAATCTCCAGTTCATTCCTCTCCGGCCATCTATAATGACTATGTATATTGCGTATCAAGCGATGGCATCCTTAAGGCCATTAACATGGAAACAGGTGAAGAGGAATGGGACTTGGACCTTGAATCTCCGACAAATTCCTCGCCGATAGTGCATAAGAACAGATTGTATGTCGGATGTGATGATGGCCTTAAGGCTGTAAACATCAAATCACATGAGATTGTCTGGGATTATGGCTGCGGCAATGTGGCTTCAACCCCATTTTACCATGATGATATAATCTATTTCGGAAGCGATGACGGACATTTATATGGATTGAACAAGGACGGAAATGTCGAATTAGACAAGAAATTGGATGGCGAGCTCAAAAGCTCCCCGATTGTCGTCGACGATGAAATCTACATCGGTTCAACCAATACCAAGTTCTACTGCATTGGAACCGACAAGGAAGATAAATGGAATTTCACCACCGGCGATGAAGTAGTTTCCAGCCCGAGCCATGTAGATGAGACTGTCATTTTCGGTTCAAGCGACGGCTATGTTTACTGCTTAAACGAATCCAATGGCGAAATGATCTGGAAAAAGGATTTAAGCAATAAGGTCCTATCCTCTCCGACAATAGACAAACATGACAACAGCGTATACATAGGAAGCGATGACGGCAATCTGACATGCCTGGACATTCGAGACGGAACCCTGAAGTGGTCTCATCAGACAGGCGATAAGGTGCAGTCAACAGCAGCTTTGAAAGACAATTTGGTGGCGTTCGGATCCAACAACGGCTACCTCTATGTCTTGAATAAATATACTGGTGCAGAAGAGTTCACATACAATCCGGGCACGATTCTGTTTAATTCGGCCATTACATCCTCACCGGTCATCAATGGAAATTCATTGATATTCGGCGATGATTCTGGACAGGTATATTCTTTGAATATAGAAAAATATGAAGTTCCGGGCTCCATGCAACTTTTCATGTCATTGGGAGTTCTGGTCGTATTGATTGTAGTGGTCGTGGTAGTTGTCGTAAAGTTCAGGGGCCGAAACAAGTAAGCTTATAAGGTTAATACATTAAATTTTAAATAGGTGATGTGATGCAGGATATCGAAATCCTCAAGGAAAATCAGATGAATCTTTCGGATAAAATTTACATTTTTGACACAACGCTTAGGGACGGCGAACAGACACCGGGCGTTGCACTAACAGTCGATGAAAAAATTCAAATTGCCCAAAAGCTCAACAATTTGGGTGTTGATAAAATAGAGGTCGGCTTTCCGGCTTCTTCAAAAGGCGAAATAGAATCCGCCAGAAAGATCAAGGCTTTGGATTTGGATTCGACTTTGGTCGGCCTTTCAAGGTCTTTAGCCGCCGATGTCGATGCGGTTTTGGATGCCGATTTGGAATATGTCCACACATTCATTGGTACTTCCCCGCTGCACCGTGACTATAAGCTGAAGATGTCCAAGTCACAAATCATAGACAAGGCTGTCGGAACCGTGGAATATGCAAAAGACCATGGATTGACGGTCGAGTTTTCAGCCGAAGATGCCACTAGAACCGAAAGGGGCTTTCTTTATGATGTCATAAGTCAGGTGATTGATTCGGGTGCAGATTTCATTGACATTCCCGATACTGTAGGAATACTGACTCCTGTCATGACCCGTGAACTGATTACTGATATCAAGGAAAGTTTCACAGTTCCTATAAGCGTTCATTTCCACAATGACTTCGGCCTTGCAACCGCAAACACCCTGACAGCCATTGAATGCGGAGCCAATCAGGCTCATGTGACCGTCAACGGCTTGGGTGAGAGGACAGGAAACTGCTCTCTTGAAGAGCTTGTGATGACTTTGAAATCAGCCTACAATGTTGATTTGGGCTTGGACACTACAAGATTATACAGCCTGTCCAATCTGGTCGGACGTTTGACCGGTGTGAAGATGCCCGTCAACAAGCCTATAGTCGGCGACAATGCATTCGCCCATGAGTCCGGAATCCATGTCCATGGAATCCTCAACAATTCATCTACCTATGAGCCGATTTCACCTGAAATGGTTGGACATTCCAGAAGAATCGTATTGGGCAAGCACACAGGAGCAAATGCCCTAAAATCAAAATTGAAGGAATACCACATTGACCTCACCGATGAGCAGTTTTATAAGGTATTCAATGAAATCAAGTCCTTGGGTGATAACGGAAAGTGTGTCACCGACGACGATTTGGTTGCAATCGCAATCACTGAACTTGCATCAGCCCGTGAAACTCCGATTGAGATAAAGGGCCTGAGCATTTCCATGGGCGCAAACGTTTCACCTACCGCCACTGTCAAGCTTTCGATTGACGGGGTTGAAAAGGAGACTGCAAGCACAGGCGTCGGTCCGATTGATGCGGCTTTGACCGCCATAGGCAATCTGATTCAGGACACACTCCATATCGAGCTTGAGGAATACAATCTCGAAGCCATCAACGGCGGTACAGATGCACTGGCCGATGTGTTTGTTGTCTGTTCCGACCCCGAAGGCAACAAGTCCACCGGAAGGTCAATCCATCAGGACATTGTGATGGCAAGTATTTTGGCAGTTCTTGATTCAATCAACAAATTGTTGTTGATTAATCGAACAAATTATTGAAAGTGTTTATTTTATTTCGATTTTTTTATATTTTTTTTAATTTTAATGGTAATTTTTATTTTACACTTTTTTATTCTTATCATTGAATTATTATTGATTAATTAAGTACATTATTGAAAATTTTAATTAAATTTCAATTTTTTATAATTTTTTTATATAATTTTTTATTTATATTCGATTTGTTTAATATTATTATTTTCATTGTTACAATAATTATAATATATTCATATTTTTTTATAGTAATGTTTATATTTATTATCAAAATTTTATGTAAAATTTTATATACATAAATGACAAAAATTAATATGGTGAAATTAATATGGAGAATAATACAATTTTTGTAGGTAGCAAGCCTGTTATGAATTATGTTTTAGCAGTTGTTACACAATTTAACGAAGGATCTGAAAGTGTTCTTCTAAGAGCTAGAGGAAAAGCTATCAGTCGTGCTGTTGATGCTGCTGAAATTGTAAGAAACAGGTTTGTTCCGGAAGCGGATGTTACAGATATTCAGATTTTCACTGAGGAAATTGAGAATTTCAACAACGAAAAAACAAACGTTTCCATTATAGAAATTTTAATTGAAAAGAGTGAATAACTCTTTTTAATCAAATTTCTTTAAAATTCTTCTTTCAAAAAGATATTTGGAAAGCAATATGTTCGACGTTCCCTTTCCATTTGCTTCAACTTTTCTTTTTCTTATGGCTTTCATGACGCTGTCGATATCCTTTTCACAATCGATTATACTGAAGCAGTCGCCGACAAATTTCCAGTAATGTGCATCGCTTGCACCTAATGTTGGAATGTTTTCAGCTTTTGCCAAATTTTTTGCCTTGTTGTTGCAGTATCCTATTATGAATCTTGCATTTTTTGTCTCAATAGCATCGATTTTCAACTCTTTATAGTCACTTTTGCACAAAAGCCCATGGCGATAGAAGCAATACGGATGAGGTATTATTGCAAGACCCCCCAAATCATGAATTCTGTCTATCGTATCCTGAGGTGAAAGGTCACGAGGTATATTTTCCTCACACCCAAAACCAAGAATATGGCCATGTGTCGATGAGATTTCAATGGATGGAATTGCCAATATATCTGTGTTCCTTGTTTTTGCCATAACTTCGCTGGTTCCGTCAACGGTATTGTGGTCGCTTATGGCTATGATGTCAATGTTTTTATTACGTGCAGTTTCCAGGATGTCATCAATCTTTGAACTTGAGTCCGGTGAGTATTCGCTATGAATGTGGGAGTCCATCTTGAGCATGTTATCTACCCAATGCTGTTTTGATAAGGCCGATAGTTCCTGTCATCATCACATCTCCCCCTGGAGCTGCATGATGCCAGTCGAGGTTTGTCTTTTCTATCAGTTCCCTTTTCGGTCCGCTGACGATTACCTTTTCGATTTCGGATATCGGGTTGAGGACATGTGCGCCATGGCCGAAGTCTTCATGAACCTCTTCATGGGTTATTTCCCCTGATGCCAATCTTTTCATATATCTTTCAAGGGATTCGCCGGTCAGGCTTGAGGTGTGGTGTTCAAACACTCCCTGAATCTTGCCGTTTTCTATCGATGCCGCTGTTGTGTGGCCGTTGCCGATGTCAATCACGATGAAGCTGTTTAGTTTGCTTGCCACCTCATCATAGCACATTCCGGCAATCGATGCGAATTTTGTATCCATCACCAGGGGGAGTTTTTCAATTCCTTCGCTTTTTATTTGTCTTCTAACCGCCTGCATTCTTGTGAAGTATTCAGGCATTTCACCTTTAAATCCGAACTCCAGCGGTGATATGGGGTGTGATACCTTTTCCCTTATCTTTTCAAACCTGAAGTCCCTGTCTCCCATGTTTTCATTGTAGCCGTGATCCTGCACCGCTATAGCTATTTCGTCGAAGTCAAATTCCAGGTCGTACCCCAATAGGAATTCGGACAGTTTCTTTATATTTATGTCGCCCATTTCTATTTTTGTGAAATCTGTGTAGTCCTTCTCGTCATCGGCTATTCCGATTCCCAAGGACTTTACCTGATCGATATTGTCACGGATTGTCCTTGCACATGTGGGCTCCATTACAACCTTATATCCCTTTTCCATATGTTCCAGCAAACTCTTTTTTATTTTTCCTCCGCCCATTATCTCCCCGGTGAAGTAGAGGTCATTTTCCGTTTCCCTTATCTGTTGGGAGATGTAGAGGTGGGGTGAGGGAAGAACCAGTTTTATTGAGTTTTCCAGTTCTTTTTCCGTGTCATATATCATTATGTCCTGTGTTCCGGTTCCGACATCAATAGCTAAAATTCTCATGATTTTAAATTGTTTTTTATATTATTAATAATTAAAGTGTACATTTTTGTACAACAAAGCTTTATATAGTACATTGATGTAAGTATTATCATGACTTACAAAATAGAATTATCATCAGATGAAGTGCCAAAGCAATGGTATAATATGCTCGCTGATTTACCTGTTCCGCTTCCAGCTCCTAAAAACAGTGAAGGAAAGGACCAGATTTCCGCTTTGCAATTAGCTTTTACCAAAGCGGGCCTTGAACAGGAATTTGCAACAGACCGCTATATCACTATACCAAAGGAAGTTAGAGAATTATATATGGAAATGGGAAGGCCTTCTCCATTGGTCAGGGCCAACAAACTGGAGGAATATTTGAACACTCCGGCAAAAATCTATTTCAAGAGGGAAGACTCCTCACCAACAGGTTCACACAAGCTTAACTCAGCTATTCCTCAAGCATATTTCGCCAAAAAGGAAGGTGTTGAAAGGCTGACCACCGAAACCGGTGCGGGACAATGGGGTACTGCTCTGTCACTTGCATGTAATCTTTTAGGTATAGAATGTACTGTCTATATGGTAAAGGTATCATTCAACCAAAAGCCTGACAGAAAGAACATCATGGACATCTACGGATCAAACGTCTTCGCTTCACCAAGTGAAAATACCAATGTCGGACGTGAAGTGTTGGCTGATAACCCAGATCACCCAGGTTCTTTAGGTGTGGCCATTTCAGAAGCTATGGAAGAGGCTTTGGAAAATGAAGAAGTTAAATATTCCCTGGGCAGTGTATTGAATCATGTAATGCTGCATCAGACCATCATCGGTCAGGAATTAAAGACTCAGTTGGAGATTGCTGAAGAGACTCCTGATGTCATGATAGCATGTGCTGGAGGAGGAAGTAATTTAGCCGGATCTTTATTCCCATTCATCAAGGACAAGATTGACGGAAATTCAGATACACAATTCATTGCAGTCGAGCCAAGCGCCTGCCCTACCTTAACTCAAGGCAAATATGACTATGACTTCGGTGATTCAAACGGTTTTACTCCAATGCTCAAGATGTTCACCTTAGGACATGACTTCGTTGCACCGTCCGTTCATGCAGGCGGATTGAGATACCACGGAATGTCACCAATCGTTTCACTTTTAACCAAGGAAGGTTATATCGAACCAAGATCAGTCCATCAAAGGGATTGCTTCAATGCAGGCATCACTTTTGCACGCAATCAGGGCATTGTTCCTGCTCCTGAAACAACTCATGCAATTAGGGCCACAATTGATGAGGCATTGAAATGCAAAGAGACTGGTGAAGAGAAAACTATTGTCATGAACTTCTCAGGCCATGGTATGTTGGACTTAAAAGGATATGCTAGCTATTTTGACGGAACCATGCAAAATGCTAAATAATCCTTTTATTTATTTTTTTTGAATTTTTTTAGTTATAAGTTATAACTTATTATTTTTTCATTATTAGTTATAACTTATAAGTGTTAATGAATAACTAATAAGTTATTTGTGAAAACAAATACTTTATAAGGAAGAAGTTATAAAATATAACTTATTTGTTAAAAGTTAGTTATGATAAGTTATTTCTTAAAACTTATTTTTAAAACTTATTTCCTATCCCTTAGAAGTTGGAACTGATAAGTTATTTCCTTTAAGTTTTAATTTAAAAGATATAACTTAATCCTTTTAACTTATACTGAATAACTTAAGTGTTATTCTTTAGAACTTTGAAATTTTAAGTTATAAATCATAACTGATAACTTAAAACTTATCAGATATAGGAGAATTCTTTAATGAGTGAAGTAATTGCAGTGATGAATCAAAAAGGGGGCTGCGGTAAAACAACAACTGTTGTGAATACTGCAACATCTCTAGCGGTAATGGGCAAATCTGTTTTGGTTGTGGACATGGATCCGCAGGCCAATGCTACTACAAGCTTTGGCATTGATAAGACCAAGATAGAAAATACAATATACGATGCCATCATTGGGGATATAAATGTAAAAAAAGCAACAATTCCTACGTTTATTAAAAATTTGTTTATTATCCCAAGTAATATATCCCTCAGTGGCGCTGGCATGGAGCTTTCCAGAAGAGAAAATTACCATATTATCTTGAAGGATACTCTTAAGGATGTTGTACCATTATTTGATTACATATTCATTGATTTACCTCCTTCATTAGGTGTCATAACAGTCAATGCATTAGTAGCTTCCGATAGTGTTCTGATACCTATCCAAGCTGAGTATTATGCACTAGAAGGTGTGGCTGATTTGATTAATACAATCAAGTTGGTTGAACAGAGACTTAGAAGTCCCACTCCAATTAAAGGAATTCTCCTCACTCTATATGATAAGAGAACCAGACTCAGTAAGGATGTTTACAAGGAACTCAAAAGTTACTTTGGTGAAACTGATTTACTGTTTAAAACCGTCATCCCAAGAAATATCAGATTGGCAGAGGCCCCTAGTTATGGAAAGCCCTGTTTAGTTTATGATCTTGACAGTACCGGAACAAAAGCTTATCTCAAGTTGGCAAAGGAAATCATCGAAAGGGATGAAAATGTTCATTTGAGCAACGCTAAGACAAATATAAAGGCTAAAGCCGTATTGGACAGAAAATCTAAAAGGACAGGGAGGGTAACTAATGCCTAGGAAGGGTCTTGGAAAAGGATTGGATTCTTTAATTCCTCCTGATTTTTATAATGAAGATTTTGACAGCAATTCTCCTCAATCTCTTGAAGACATGTTGAATGAAGGAGAGGAAAGTATTGAGGAAGTTGTTGAGGATATAACTTCAAAGCAGGAAGAAGCTGGTGTTGATGAAGACTTGACCCCAGAAGAAGAAATTGAAAGTGATGATTCAGATGTTGAAGAAGACTTGGAAACTGAGGAAAGCGATAGCTCACCCGAAGAGTTATCTGGCGATAATGGCAGCGAAGAAGATGTACAAACATCACAAGAAGTCCAAATCCATGAAGAACACCTCGAGGAAGTAAAAAAGATTGTTAATAAGAATCCGAGGATTACATTATGGTCTTCGAGATCTTCTGCAGTGCTGAGATATTTGAGAAAAACTGAACCGGAATTCAGCATTTCCAAAGAGGCTTCAATCTTGATTGATGAGGCCGTTTCAAAAAAATACCCTGAAATATGGGCTTTATTTGATGATGAATAGTATATTATCAAATATAATCCACTTTTTTTAATATAATTTATCTGCACTTGAAACTGTTCTCCAGAATCTATTTTTCACTTGAAATAGTACTTAATATATTTTACAATATCTCCTTGACAATAAATTTTTTTCTACTATTTTAATTGATTTGCCGATAAATTATTTTGAAGGTAATCATTTAAATCATGATAATACTTTTAAAAAAAGTTCAAAAATCGAATGTTGTTTGGTATTCACCACTTATTTTGATATATGGTTCTGCCCTGTCAACCACAACACCCAATTTCCTGAGTTGTTCTTTATTGGAGAATGGTGTTTTTTTCCGAATAGAAATTATTTGCTTTGCTGATTTCACACCGATGCCCGGGACCCGTATCAGTTCTATGAGCGGTGCCGAATTTATTTCTACAGGGAATATATTCATATTTTTTGCGGCCAGTATCTTAGGATCTTGGCTCAACAATAGATTGTCGTCATTGTCGAATACCAGCTCCTTGACGCTGTAGTGATAATCATTGAGCAGACTGTCTGCATTATACAGTTTTGCAGTTCTGTCGGTCGAGCAAGCCTCTTTTTTTGAAAATTCCGTTTCTTCAATTGGAGTGAATGCTGAAAAATATGTCCGTTTCAGTTCGGAATTTTTGTAGATTTTTTCCATTCTACTCAATATTTCCCTATCACTTTCATCATTTGCGCCGACAATAAGCTGTGTGGTATGGGTAGAATTTGGATATGTTGTACTTTTATGCTGATATCTATTGATCCATGAAAGTCTTTTCAGTATATCTTTGTTATAGTCTTTGGTGGATGATAGTTCGGCAAGCCCTGACGGCGTTGCAGCTTCAATGTTTATGCTTACCCTATTTGCGAGAGCCATAGCCCTTTTAATGGAGTCTCTGCTTGCTCCAGGAACTACCTTTAAATGTATATAGTCGTCATATCCGTACTTTTTCCTCAAAAGCCGGATGGTTTCAATTTCCTTTTCCATTGTGGAGTCAACATCCCCTGCAATTCCGGAGCTTAAAAAAAGTCCGTTTACCATTCCCCTATTGTAGTATCCAAGAAACGCCTTTGCAAGCTCTTCAGGCGATAGTTCAAGACGCGTGAAATTTCTTTTTGACTGGTTGATGCAATACTTGCAGTCATTTTTGCATTTGTTTGTCAGCAATGTTTTGAAAAGTGGAATCTTACATCCGTTATGGCCTGTGGCTTCATAGATTCCCGGAAGGTTAACCTGTGATGACTTGTGATGGCTGACATAGTCACATAAATCGTACTGTGCCGAATCGGTTAAAATCTTCATTGCCTCTAGTGTTGTCATAATTATCAAATCATCGTTTCTATACTAATATTATAATAATTATGAAATAAATATATATTACTGATTAAATTATATTGTGTGATTAAATGAAAAGTGATAATGTAAAAAAAGGAATTCAAAGAGCTCCGCACAGATCCCTTTTAAGGGCTTGTGGACTTGATGATGATGATTTCAAAAAGCCGTTCATCGGAATAGCCAACAGTTTCACTGATATTGTTCCCGGCCACATTCACCTAAGGGAATTGGTTGAATTCGTGAAGGAGGGCATTGTTGCTGCCGGAGGCATTCCATTCGAATTTGACACAATGGCAATCTGTGACGGAATAAGCATGAACCATGAAGGAATGAAATACTCCCTTCCTTCAAGGGAAATCATTGCGGCCACTGTAGAATCAATGACAAAGGGCCATGCCTTTGACGGTCTTGTTCTGATTCCAAGCTGTGACAAGGTTGTTCCCGGCATGATTATGGGTGCGGCTCGTGTAAACATCCCGGCAATCGTTGTTACCGGAGGGCCAATGGCATCAGGCGAATATAAGGGCAAGCCTGCTGATCTGATTACTGTATTTGAAGCTGTCGGTGCTCATTCCGCCGGCAAGATGACTGACGAAGAGGTCACGGAACTTGAGAAATGCGCCTGTCCTGGAGCCGGAAGCTGTTCCGGGCTTTTCACTGCAAACACCATGGCATGCATTACCGAGACATTGGGCCTGTCCCTTCCGACCTGCGCCACTACCCATGCAAGGACTGAGGAAAACGACCAGATTGCATTTGAATCAGGCAAACAGATTATCAAACTCGTTGAGGAGGACATCAAGCCATCCGATATAATGACTCAGGAAGCCTTCAACAATGCAATTGCCGTTGACATGGCACTTGGCGGGTCATCAAACACTGCCTTACACATACCTGCTCTTGCCAGTGAAGTCGAAGGCCTGAGCGTTGATTTGGAACTGTTTGATGAGATATCAAGAAACGTTCCTCATATTGCACTCATCTCTCCTGCCGGTGAGGATTCGATGATGGACCTGCACCTGGCCGGAGGTATCCAGGCAGTGCTTAAGACATTGGGAGACAAGATTGACACCAATCAATTGACCGTGACGGGAAAGACAATTGCCGAGAACCTTGAAAGTGTTGAAAACAAAAACACGGATGTCATTCATACCCTTGATAATCCGGTTCATGAAGATGGTGGAATTGCAATACTCAAGGGTAACCTTGCACCAAACGGCAGTGTAGTCAAAAAAGGTGCAGTGGCAGACCATTTGATGCATCTCAAAGGCCCTGCAAAGGTATACAATTCAGAAGAGGATGTCACAAAAGCCATATTTGACCATGAAATCGAAGAGGGTGACATTGTTGTAATCAGGTATGAGGGTCCTAAGGGAGGTCCTGGAATGCGTGAGATGCTCAATCCGACATCAGCCCTTGCCGGAATGAACATCAAGGATGTTGGGCTCATAACAGATGGCAGGTTTTCAGGAGGAACACGCGGACCTTGCATAGGCCATGTATCACCTGAAGCAAGGGAAGACGGCCCGATTGCAGCAATCAAGGACGGAGACATAATTGAAATTGACATTGAAAATAGGCTGATTAATGTGGAATTGTCCGATGAGGAAATTGCCCAAAGGCTAAAAGAGGTAAAGCACCCTGAAAGCGATGTTTCAGGCTGGCTGGCCATATATCAAAAATTGGTTCACTCTGCAGACACCGGAGCCATTTTAAGGTAGTGTTATGATGGAGATATTGAAATACTCCCAAATCGATTTGGAGGATACCATCAAAAGGTCAGAACAGGACGTCAACAACGTTTTGGGAACCGTATCTGAGATTTTGGAAAATGTCCGTGTAAAAAAGGATCATGCTATTAGAGAATATACTGAAAAATTTGACGGTGTTCTAATAGAAAATCTGAAAGTATCCAAAGATGAAATTGATGAGGCCTATGACACTTTGGATGATGAATTGCTGGTGGCTTTGAAAAATGCGGCAGACAATATTGAAAGGTTCCACAAAAGGCAAATTCCGAATGAGTGGGAAATGGAAGTGAACCCTGGAATCGTTGCAGGCCAGATTGTAAGGCCAATCAACTCCGCTGGATGCTACATACCCGGAGGCAGGGCAGCCTATCCATCATCTATATTGATGACTGTAATCCCGGCAAAAATCGCTGGTGTTGAAAAGGTTGTGTGTGTAACCCCTCCTCAAAAGGACGGCAAGATTCTCGATGCCATTTTGGTGGCGGCCGATATTGCAGGTGCTGATGAGATTTATAAGGTTGGAGGTGCACAGGCAATTGCGGCACTTGCCTATGGAACCGAATCCGTGCCTCGAGTAGAAAAGATTGTGGGTCCGGGAAATATATTCGTTACGGCAGCAAAGAAACTGGTATATGGTCAAGTAGATATTGAGTTTCCGGCAGGCCCGTCTGAAGTATTGATTCTGGCAGACAAGACCGCAAATCCTGAATTTTTGGCAACTGACATTCTTGCACAGGCGGAACACGACCCTAATGCATCCTGCTTTTTGGTAACCGATTGTGAAGATCTTGCAATCAAGACGGACGAATTCGTAAAGGAAATGACCGAAGCTGCTCCAAGGCGTGAAATCATTGAGGAATCCCTGTCAAAAAGTGGAAAAATCATTATCACAGACACTTTTGAACAAGCAATTCATGTCACAAATGAATATGCTCCCGAACATTTAATCATATCCACTTTTGACGATGATGAGACATTATCACACATCAACAATGCAGGTTCTATCTTTTTAGGTCAATATTCGCCTGTCGCTGCAGGGGATTATGGATCCGGAACAAACCATGTTCTTCCTACCGGCGGCGGAGCAAAGATGTATTCCGGTCTGTCCACGGAAGCATTCATCAAAAAGCCTACGGTTCAAAGGCTTACTAAAGATGGTCTTAGGGAGCTGTCAAAGACTTCCGTTCCGATTGCCGAGTATGAAGGGTTCTTTGCACATGCCAATTCATTCAAAACAAGACTGAGAGACGAATAGTTATTGAAGCTTAAGTCATTAAGCTTCCAAACTTATTTTTTTAAAATATTTGCTAAAAATAAAAAAAGTAGAAATAGCTAATGGATTAGCTATTTAGAATAGTTCTTCAACATCTATACGTTTTGAAATACTGTTTCTGAAGTATTTTGTTGAGATTACGCCGACTATGGCTCCGAATATTGTGAAGACTATTGGGGCATATCCGGAAAACATCTGATAGGAGAATGCAAATCCTGCGCTCAATTCAACTATCAGATTGCATAAAAGTCCTATTACAAGTCCGGTGATTATGCCTAAAAGGCCACCATTGACCAAATCCTTAAATGATCCGAAGATTCCAACCACTATCAGCAAGCTTATGAAGAATCCGATTGGATATAAGTCTGTTGTCTGGCTGGCCATTCCGAAAATGTAGGACAACAGCAATGCTATGACTGCTGAAAAGATTATTGAAATAATTGAGAAAATGATTAGTTTTTTCACCTGAATTGTTGATTTCACTCCGGCAAAGGATTGGATATCAATATTGATAGGCTTTCCACATTCCAGACAGTATTCTGCATCTTCCTCATAAATTTTTGTATCGCAGTGAGGACATCTCATCACTTCTTTTTTTTCTTCGTCTTTTTTGTCTGAATCTTCTTTTGTTTCTTCTTTATCGTTATCTGCATCTTCTTCTTTGTCGTCTGTTTCTTTTTCTTCGTCTTTTTTATCTATATCTTCTTCTGATTTTTCCTCTGAAGATTCTTCTTCTGTTTCTTTTTCTTCGTCTTTGTCTGTATCTTCTTCTATTTCTTCTGATTTTTCCTCTGAAGATTCTTCTTCTGTTTCATCGTCTTTTATTTTTTCACCGCATTCAGGGCAAAAAATGTCATCTTCCTGTAGTTCAGAATTACATGCGGGACATGTTGTAGTTTCATTCTTTGTTCCGCATTTTGGACAGAAGTTTTTGTCTTTGATTTCTTCTCCGCAATTTTTACATTTTACCATTTTTCGTTTCACCCTAGTATATAATCATTTTATGCACTACTTATAATTATATTATTTATATTATAAAAAACATACTTAAATATACAATTTATATTTCGGTGATTTAATGAAAATTGATAAGCATATTTTATTTCTTATTATTGTAATTGGAGTTATTTCAGCGGGTATTGTTGGTGCTACAGTAATGAATACCGACACTTCCTTGAAACAGGAAGTTTTCGATGGGATTACCGTCTCTGTTCCTGCTGATTCTGAATTTGTTAAGGTAGATGATGGGGTTTATAAGGATTCAAACAATGGAATAAAGATTCACACATTTAAAAATAATGATTCAATGATTGATTTTTTAAAGAACACTAAAAAATCAAAAATTATTCCTATAGAAAACCAGCCACCTCAATCAGTTGCATTTAAAAAGGGTGATAATATTAACATTTTGGTCACTAATGGTAATGAGGGAATTTCCATTGGTTCCAAAGATGGTAAGCTCACTTCTGAAATTGCAAACAACGTTGTCTTCAGCAATAATCACAAGAGTGTAAAGCCTGTCGGAATTCCATTTGCAAAACAGCCTATGAAAGTTGAAAAGGACTATAACCTGATAGCATTGCTTGTTGCCGATGTGGACACTAAAGTGTTCAATGTCGACATGCTGCAGAATAATCTTGTCGTTGTCGTTGATAATTATAATGAACAACTGGACCAGCCTGCAGCGGATGTTGAATCCGGAGAGGATGCAAATGAAGACTTGGGTGAAGTCTCAGATATTTCAAATCAGGATGACTTGAACAATGCATTGACCGATTCAGACAATGCCACTTCTTCAGCTGATAATTCTCAAGATTCTCAAGCTAACGCAGATAATGGTAATAATAATGCTGATAATTCCAACAGTAACAGTAACAGCAACAGCAATGACGATGTTGCTCAGGCCACTGTTGTAGGTGGAGACAATTCCCAATCATCTGATGCAGGAAATGCTGCAGGAGAACCTACCAATGATAACACTCAACCTGCTGACACACAAACTCCTGCTAATAATGGCGGCCAGTCTTCTGATAGTCAGTCCAACACTCAACAGCAGCAAAAACTCTCTGAAAGTGATTGTAAACAGTATGCAGAGCAAGTAATAATGAGCAACCCTGACCTGCAGATTGAAAGGTCTGAAGCTTCAGGCGATTCTTATGTCTTTTATATTGTAGACACTAAGAATAACAATAACCCTCTTGGAACAATAGTTGTTGATGCATTAACAGGAAATGTGGACACTAGCGGATTAAGATCTCCTTAATTCTGCTATTTTTTTTCTTTTTTTTAGTTAATTTTATTTTTAATTTTTTTCTTTGAGTTTTTTTTTGGTTTTTTGCATATCTTTATTAAACATTAATGCTAATATTAAAATTATAATGAAAGTTTATCATTATTTTTATTTTTATTACTGAGGTGAATAATTTGCAAGGTTTATTAAAAGATTGGAGAAGAACAAACTATGCCAGTGACTGCACTTCCGAAATTGCAGGCAGTGATGTCACCATCATGGGTTGGGTGCATGAAATCCGTGATTTCGGCGGAATCATGTTTGTCATCATCCGTGATGTCACAGGCAGGGTTCAGGTAACCGCTCCAAGCAAAAAAGTAGACGAAAAGATAATGGAAGAATTAAGAGAATTAAGAAAGGAATCAGTTGTAGCGATTAAAGGTTTGGCTCAGGAAGCTTCAAAAGCGCCTAACGGCGTTGAAATAATTCCAAAAGAAGTCAAACTCCTGAACTTGGCTAACCAGCCTTTGCCGATGGATCCGACAGAAAAGGTTAAGGCAGGAATAGACACAAGACTAGATTCAAGATT
>CACWUH010000002.1 GCA_902764015.1 uncultured Methanobrevibacter sp.
AGCATCATTGATTGGTACACCGTGACCGGTATTCATTACAAATACACCAGTCATTTTGTGAGGTTTTGCCATGTAACCTGCGTGTGCAGCAATATTACGTGCTTTTTTGATAATTTCTACGATTTTAACACTTCTGAGACATCTTTCTTGGCAAGTGTAACAGGTAGTACACATCCATAAAGCATCGTCAGTGATTACTTCTTCTTTTAAACCAAGTAAACATTTTCTGACAATTTGTCTTACTTTGTATGGAGTTCTTCTTCCAGATGGGCAACTACCACTGCAGGTACCACATTGGAAACAGTGTTTTACAGTTTCAATTCCAGAATCAATGAATTCAGCAGTGAAATCTGGATCACGGTTTGCATCAGTTAATAATTCTTTATCAGTCAATAAAGTCATTTTATCTCTCTCTTTATCATTGTTTTTTGAATCTTCATCAGCTTCTTCGGCATCTTTTTTCGCTTCAATTTCTTCATGGATTTCTTCCTTGACGGCCTCGACTTTCTCATGGATTTCTTCCTTGGCAGCCTCAACTTTCTCTTGGATTTCTTCCTTGAAACTTTCAACTTTTTCCTCAATAGGGTCGATGTCGTCAGAAGCTAAATCTTCAACGCTGTCTTCTGATTCTTCAACAGGCGCTTCCTCAACAGGAGCAACTGGTTCCTCAACAGCCACTTCCTCAACTTGAGCAACTGGTTCTTCCTCAGAAACGACAGGTTCATTTTCAGTTATTGAAGATGTAACTTGGACATCATCAGATGTGTTTGATACATCAGTATTGATGTCACTTTCCTCATTGTCTCCTTTAAACAAGGATTTTAAACGATTTATTATAGACATTGAAAACACACCTCGGATAATCATTGGATTATTTCCTCAAATCCATACTAATATTCTTTAAAGAAACATATATAAAGCTTACTAAAATTTTCAATAGTGTAATCAAAAAGGTTACAGTTTATGAAAAATTTATTTAAACCTAAAAATTCAATTATTAAATAGAAACAAAAATGGATGAGGCAAATGAAGAAAAAATTTGAAATAAAATCACATGACGGCCCTGGCAGAATCGGGAAAATAGACAGTGAACTGACCCCGAAATTGTTTTTTAAAGACGAGTTGAAGATTGCCCCGAACCAAGGTTCGGCACATAATGTAGACCGTGAAATTGCCGAATTCAACGTCAGGGAAACCTTGAGGCTGGCCAGTGAAAATGTCGATGAGTGTGACATAGCAGTCATTCAAGGCTCAAAGTACATCGATTTAAGGATTGACTGCTTGAAGAAACTAGAAGAAATCGGCTACAATGGATTCATCATAGCCAACGGCGATGCCCTACTGACCAATCCAAAGGATCTCGTTGAAGTCATAGTATCCCTAAAAGAACAAGCTCGAAAAGATAGTTATTTCATCTTCTCATTTGCCGAAATATCATTCATGCCAATTTTGACATACATGGGAATCGATGGGTTTCTCGCCGATTCCGCAAATTACTACAGCCATATGAATGTTTTGCAGACCCCAACCAAAGCATACGATTTGAATACCTATCCAATCTATGAAAACATCTCTCAAAAAGAATTGGAAGAAAAAAACATTGAAAATATGAAGTTTGTCATTAAAGAAATCCATGCACACATGAAAAACAAGTCATTGAGAAATCTGGTTGAAGAGAGGTCTGGAACCACACCGCAGAACATCTCAACACTAAAAATTCTGGACAGAAACCATATGAATTATCTGCTTGAATACACCCAGCTATTTTAGGATTGTGAATGTTGAAATGATGTCCCTGAATTCCCGTTCGGATTCGCCCGACACGTCCAGCGTCCTCATTTCAAAAATAAATATTTCGCCATTTTCAATGAATACGTAAGTGTGAATGTCAAAATTGATTTCCGGAGTGTCCATATTTGCGTGGAGCTTTATTGCATCCATATCGGCAATTTTTACAAAATCAGATGCTAAAATAACACCGCCATCATCAGTGAGCGCATCCTCCATGAAAACTTTGTAGTCGTCCAGATTTGTGGCCGTCGGAAACATCACCGCATTAATCAGATTGTCCTGGCCTTTAGATAGGGTGGCTATGCAGTCCGGATTTGAAAGGATATCTGCCTTTTCGACTTCCCAACTGACAGGGTATTCAAAGGTGATCTTGCCCGTGTTGAATGTTTTCATCAGTCTTCCTCATCCTTTGTTGAAATGTCAATCGTTTCTGGAGATTCATCCTCGATAGTGTCAATATACATGGAAAATGGTTCCGGAAGCTTTGGCATTACTTCCTTTAAGATTTCAGCAGCATCCAATTCAAGGGCCTGGCCTGAAAGCAGCTGGTTGACATCAAAGTCAAAGTCAAAAGGCTTGAGCAGGTCGTCGGTAGGTACCCTCAGATTGATTTTCTTCTTGTTGAGTATCATCTTGAGGGTGCTGGTATTTCTTATCTGCTCGTTCATGTCCTCGACTGTACTTTTTATGTCATAAGCTATGGCCTTATTCTTCTCGTTAACATCATGTTTTGCCTTTTCAACAGACCTGTTCAAATCGGCTGCAAGCAAGGCGTTTCTTCTGTTGATGTTATCCCTTGCCTCATCAATGACCACATTGATTGCATTCAGGATTGACTTGTTCAATTCGACATTGTAGGCCAGAATCATCTTGTTTTTATAGTCAAGCTCCTTGAAGATGGCGACCCTTTCATCATTGATTTTCCTGTTCTCCTTATTCAGCTCATGGATTTCATCTTTTGCCTTCATGAGCTCATTTTTATATGCCAGTTCACCTTTAAGAGAATCGACATCATCGAAAAATGAAGACTTGAGCGTTTGAATCTGGTTTTGCAGTTCCTCAATCTCGGCATCCTTCGCCTCGATTATATGATAAAACTCATCAAGCCTTTCATCGGAGAACTGATTGTCAATCAGTTTCTGGTAATCCTCCTGTGACAGGACCTTTACCAAATCGTCATCCTCAAAAGGATCTTCTTTTTTAAGACTTACCTGTTTCTGTTTGGATTCCTTTTCAACGGAATTGCCATTTTTATCCTTGCTAGTATACTTTTTAGTGTAAACACGAACGGTTCTAAGTTCCTCGCTATCCATTATCGACACCCACTCTATATTAATAAATTTAATTGTTAGTTGGTTAAATAGTTAATCATTATATAAACAAAAAAAAGAAAAAAAGAAAGGAAATAATTTTATAGTTTGCTTTCTTTTTCCATCCACAACAACATCGCCTCTTCAATTGCTTTGGAATACCAACCAGTTTTGAATAACATCTTATTGGAAGCCAATTTGCGAAAATTCAAGTCAATGTCATTATTGATGCTAATTGTAACACGTCTGTTTTGAGTCATAGAAATAGATTGTACATACTAGTTAATAAATGTTTTAGTGTTCTCTCAGGTCATTTTGACGCGTGAAATTGAATATTGATGCGCTGTTGAAAAGGGAATTTTTATGATTTTTCGCCGTTATGCTAAAAAATCATGAAGAGATTGCATGGTCATTAAAAATAATACAAAACATATTTATTCATGAGGATGGATAATATCATATAACAATTACTAATTTAAAGGTGCAAAAAATGTCTAAAATGTCAAAAATCGTCGAATATGGAATGAAACGCAAGTTTAAGGACGGCCTTGACGACAAAAACAAGGCCGATGAACATATGAAAGAGCGTTCCCTTGTTGAAGATGAAACCTACAAGCTGCCAAAACTGATATACCGCACAAAGGTTGAAAACAAAAACATGTTCGGATGTCAGATGGTTATCTTCAATGAGGCCGAAGATACCGAGCATATCATCATATACCTCCATGGAGGAGCATATGTTGATGAGATTACACTTCCGCACATCGCTTTCTGCGACAAGCTTGCCAAAAAGACAAATTCGACAGTATACACTCCAATCTATCCGCTTGCACCCAACCACACCTTTGAAGAAACCTATCCGATTGTCGAGGAACTTTACAGATTTGCATTGGAAATAGGAAAACCTATCACCATCATGGGAGACTCCTCGGGAGGAGGATTGTCTGCTGCATTCTGCGAATACCTTACTGCCAATGAGATGGCACAGCCCGAACACCTGATTCTAATATCCCCATGGGTTGATGTGTCCATGTCGGGAAACTATGACGACTATGTCGAATCAGACCCTATGAGCGGAGTGGAAGGCCTTCGTGAAATGGGCATTACCTGGGCGGGAGATCTGGACCCGAAGGACTATAGGGTAAGCCCTCTTTTCGGCGAAGTGGCCGGACTTGCGCAGACCACAATATTTTTAGGCACACATGAGCAGATTTATCCCGACGTCGTCAAGTTCTATGAAAAGCTGAAGGACAACGGCGTTGATGCCGAACTGATTCTCGGTGAAGAGATGACCCATGTCTATCCAATCTATCCCTTGGTTCCCGAATCAAAGGAAGCATTTAACCGGATCGTTGAGATAATATTGGGATGATTAGTAGATGATACCTGTCCCCCATTTTACATTTAAGGTTTCGCAAATGTCCAATTTGGGAGAGCAGCATCAGCTTGAACTCTGAATGAACCTCCAAATGAAATCAAAAATGGGGATGGAAAGTTTTATATATCATTAAAACATAATTAATAAACGATATGAATAAAAATTCATGTCTCGTAATAAACATCAATCATTTTATAATCTCCAAAATGTTTGTTATATATTTCATTAACGGAAGTAAAACACCATTACTTCCAAACTCCCCCTTTTTTATTTTTGAAAACATGATTACAGCCAATTTAAACCCATCTTAATTTAACAAAATAAAATTATCTGCAAATCTGTTTAATTTTGAAGTTTAAAACATTGAATTTTAATCCTCAAAACCGATGAAAACTACCATTTTTAATTATTTAAAAAAACATCAATAAACAGAATAATAATTTGAATTAATACACACTGAAAAATCAAATAAAAACATTTATATATAATCAAAATATAAGTAATAAACGATATGAAGTGAATTTCATATCTTGTGATGAACATCAGTCAACCATTTTATAATCTCCAAAATGATTAGAATATGTTCAAAGGAAGTAGAAACACTTCTACTTCCAACTCCCCCCGATTTTTAAAAAATTAAACATCATCAAGTATTTTAGGATCTGCTCCGGCAATCTCCACCAGATATTCAGCCTCGACAATATGAAGTTTTGACGGAATGACAATGCAGTGAAGCGGTCCGCCGAAGTCAAAGCCGATTAATTCGGAAATGCTGCCTGCCTTCACGATTACATCCCTTGAACCGACACGGGCAATGCCCATGGCCAATGTGTCGGGAGAAATCATGCCTTCACGGTCCAAATCATCATAGATGCTCATCAGATACTCCAGACCCTGGTTGACAGTCATGTAGCGGTCCTTGTGAGCCTGGATATCGAGCAACACCAAGGTATGCAGGTCCATCTTAAGGTTTTCCTCAATGGCTTCATAGGGAGATTTCGGATAGAAGTTATAATCCGGAAACGGTATTGTGGTTACCTTTCCAAACTTGTAGCCCTGAAGACCTGAAATGGCCGGTGCGGAAGACAGAATGGATGATCCGTGAATGACCTCAAAATCGATTCCCCTTTTGGAGCATTGAACGAGAAAATCGCTGTGGGTGGTTGCAATCAGAGGGTCTCCTCCTGTGACCAAGGCAACATCACACTCCTCAGCCTCATCAATGAACTTGTGTTCCTCTTCAACTTCGCCCCTGACCAGCACCTCTATCTTTTGGCCAACCAACTCTTCAATGGCTTCGAAACTTGAACCGAATAAACGTGATGTGAAAAATTCAGCATAGATTTTGTCGACATTTTTCAAACATTCCAATCCCTTAAGGGAAATATCCCTTTCATCAAATAATCCCAATCCAACTAAGTAAAACATGATATTATTTATATAATCTAAACATAAATAACTTTATGAAATGTGTAAAGGTTCCATTAAGACAGATAAACGACACCCGCATCAAACTAATGTCAGATGGATTGATGAATATGGAATATAGAATAAAGACAACGGACGAATTCGGATATATTCCAATAAATGAGGACATCGACGGCTATGCCATTGAAGACATTGAACTGGAACCGATGAAAAAGGTTCCCCATAACTTTGCCGAAATACTTCAGGATGAGCTGACCGCTGATGAAATCGAAAATCTGAAGACCTCATTCGACACCATCGGAGACATTGTCATTTTGGAAATACCCGATGAGCTGCAGGACAAAAAGCAGCTTATCGGAGATGCAGCCTACAAGTTCACCAAAAGAAAAGCCATCTACATGAAAAAGAGTGCGATAAAGGGAACAATAAGGGTGCGGGATTTGGAGTTTCTCTCAGGAGCGGACGATTCGGTGACCATCCATAAGGAGCATGGAGTCCGACTGAAACTGGATGTCCGCCAGGTCTACTTTTCGCCCAGACTTGCAACAGAAAGAAAAAGGGTGATGGAAAGCGTGAAGGACGGCGAAAAAATCCTGGACATGTTTTGTGGAATCGGGCCGTTCCCCATTGTCATTGCAAGAAACAAGGATGTGGACATCACTGCAGTCGACATCAATGAAGCCGCAATCAAATATCTGAATGAAAACATCACTCTGAACAAACTGAAAGGCAATGTCGAAAGTTACTGCGGCGATGTAAGGGAAGTCAGCAAAGGGTTTAAAACAAAATTCGATAGAATAATCATGAACCTTCCGGGCCTTGCCTACACTTTCCTTGATGTCAGCTTCGATTTAATTGAAGATGGCGGAATAATCAACTATTACGAGTTCTCCGATTCATATGAACAGGGAATAAAAAGGTTGAATGATGCCGCAAATTGCGCTGGAAAAAAAGTCGAAATACTAAATACCCGAAAGGTCAAGTCAATATCACCTGACGAGTGGCATGTGGCAATCGATGCCAAAATAAAAAAATAAGAAAATTATTAATCTTAGCGACTAATAATTCATTTAGAACTGGATTCTGTTACCAGTCCATAAGTCATCATCATTGAACTCATTGAATCTCTTTTCATCTTCAATATATTGGTTCATGTCCCTGTAAAGCTTTACCCTGAAAATATCCGGATAAGCGATATAGAGCATGTCCCCGTTGTCACGGGTCTCTTTGACATATGTTTCTGCAAACTCAATGATGGTGTCTTCGGCCTTGTTAAAATGATGAACCTCATTTGCGCATAGTATCTTGAAATGGACAAAATCGTCTTTCAATAGTTCCTTTATCAAATCCTTAATCAAAGGAGGATAATGTGTTGTTTTCTTGCTTTTGATCTCCATATAATCCCTCAATACAACTTAACAAATTCAAATCTCTAGGTATTACAAAATCTGTAAATTCTAATCAAAATCGATTGGCGTTATGTAGAAATTCTCATGAATGTTATGTAATACTTTAAAACTGATTGCTTAAATAGTTTATAGATTAGCGCAACACCATTCAAAAATAAGCACTACTGAAATAAGCAAACGAATTTTGAATTTTGAAAAACAAAAAAGAATCATCTTAATAATATTAATATATATTGAAATGTAAAAATTGTATTAAGAGAGGCAGTAGAATGATTGATGAAATGAAAAATTCCTTTTTTGATTATAAAGATGTGCTGTTTGAGTCAAAGAAATACTTGCTTGTATATCTAATCTTCATAACAGTCACAGGCCTTTCCACAATTTCGAAAAAAAACATTCTATACCCAAAACTGGAAATAGCAACGTTCGTTCTGGTTGCGATTCTGGGAATAATATGTATATTATATTATTTTAAGCACAACAGTGAAGAGGAGTTATACAAGGTTGCCTTTGTAAGCATAGTGTGCTTTGGCCTGATATGCGCTCTGCTTGTTCCAATCTGCGGTGTCAGCGATGAACTGGAACATCTTACACGCAGCGAAATTACGTCGGAAGGAGTCATACTTCCCCACTGGACAGGTTATGATATCGGAGTGGACAGTCTATACAACCATACCGAAAATGAGAAGACAAGCTCCATAATCAATGAAGGCGCAGGATATCGAACGATTGGAAGCATGGGATTTTTTGAAAGTGTGTATGATGAGGAAGTCACGATTCAGGCGACGCCCCATGACACTGACAAGATCAACTACACCCCAATGATTCAAAACTCCGCATTCGAGCAGAACCCATTCTACGGCTATCTTCCCCAGGCCATCGGCATTCTGATTGCCAAATTTCTTGATTTGAATGTTATTTGGATACTTTGGCTTGGAAGAATATGCAACCTCATATTCTATGCAGGTTTAGTTTCAATTGCCATCAAAAAGGTCCCTTACCTAAAGATTCCCCTGTTGAGCGTGGCTTGCATTCCCGTTGCAGTATGTCAGGCCGCATCGGTGAGCATCGATTCGATGATATTCGGGTTGGGAATACTGGCAATAGCATATTTCATCTATCTGTGCCAGCTGAAGGAAAACTCGATTGACATAAAGGAAATAGCGATATTTTCCGCAATATGTCTGCTTTTGGGCCTCTGCAAGTTGCCCTATCTGGCATTCGTATTCCTATTGTTGTTCATACCTTCTGACAAATTGAAAAATGATAAGAATATGACATTATATATTATCTTGTGCATAGCGGCCGTGGGCGCGATAGGCGTAATGTGGAGCGGATTTTCAACCAATACCCTTGCCCACTCATGGAGATCAAAATATAACCTCATCAATTCAACCCAGCAACTGAGCCTCTTATATAACCAGCCTTCATTCATACTGGAGTTCTTCAACAAGATTTTCGGCGAAGAGGTTGTGACCATGGTATTCGGATTCTTCAATTTCTACGGCTCAGACAAGGCATCCTATACCGACCATTATACTCTGATAACAACCTTGATTCAGCTGTTTTTAATATTTACTCTTATTTTATACCCTACAGATGCCAAATTCAGCATGAAAACAAAGATTGGAGCATTGCTTGTATTGCTGATAGTTTATGTGGGTACAGATTTCATCCAGCTTCTGACCTGGGCGCGTGTTGGAAGAACCAATCTGGGAACCAGCCTCAGATATTTCATACCGTTGCTTGGCCTGATTCCAATTATCATCCATACCAACAGATTAAAACCTGATAAACGGATAGATAATTACTCGATAATCATAATCATCGGTTTTATGGCCGCATTGATTCTGGCATTTGCAACAAAATATTATTAACAAAATGATGTCAATTTTGAATTACACCAGAAAAATATTAAATTTAAACATTGATTTTAGTGATTTGAACCCTATAATTGCATTTTAAGAGTAAAAAGATTTATATATGAATAAATCATATATGTTTAACAACTCATTATGAAATGCCATATTTTTGTATACATTTTTTTTGAATAAAATTTTCGTAATGAGAACTAGAGGTGGAAAAATTTCGATAAAGAATAAAACATTGCTGATATCATTTGCATTGATGCTTTTCCTGGTATTGGGCGCAGTCAGTGCAGTGGATTCGGCTGATGTTTCAGTTAAAGAAGATTCAAATTTAGACGATGATGTGCAGACATCATTTTCCCAAGATAAATTAGAAATTTCTGACGAGGATTCTATCTCAGAAACTAATACGGTTAATTCTCAAAATGATGATTTAGGCTATTCTAATGAAACTGTTGCTTCAAGCGACGGTTCGGATGAAGGCAATGGTGAAGACTTACAAGCTTCCAATATTGACGATGATGTAGTGGCCACTAGTTCAAGTGATGCAAATCTTGTTTCTGCCAGTTCCGGCACTGAAAACAAGGTAAACACCGTCCTTGAGCATGGCACCAATGAAACCTACATCCTCCCTAACAGCCAGTATGACTTTACAGTTACATTGAAGACCACTTCCAACAAAGCCATTAGTGGTGCAAAAATATACTTTACCTATAGCAATAAGAAAGTAACTTCTTTGACAGACAAGAACGGGAAAGCTACCATAACTATTCCGGTTCTTCCAAAGGGTACTTACAATATTACCTATACGTTCAATGGAGACTCAACATATTCTGAGTCTTCAGAATCCGGAACATTATTTGTTCAGGATTCAACCGTATATTTCAAGGCAACAAATATGGTAATGGTCTATAAGGATGGATCTGAATTCAAAGTCAAGGTCAAGGATGCAGAAAGCAAACAGCCTCTTGCATATGTAAAAGTCAAGTTTACAATAAACGGCAAAACATATGCTGACCGCACAAACGGAAGAGGAAATGCATATCTGCCTATCAATTTGCCACCAGGCGTTTACAAAATTAAAATCAAATATTCCCAAATGGGAGAAAAAGATTACCAATTGGTCTATAAACAGATTACCGTTAAAAAACAGCCTGTTGTGTTAAAAGCATATAAGTTAAAAATGAAATATAAGGACGGCTCTGTTTACAAGGTATATGTTAAAAAGAACGGCAAATATATGAAAAAAGTAGGTGTTAAATTTACCATAAACGGCAAAACCTACTTCCGCAAAACAAATTCAAAAGGAATGGCCAAAATACCTATCAAGTTTGGTGTAGGCTATTATTCCATCAAAACAGTTGTTTCCGATCCATATTACCAATCAAATACCAAGAATAAGAAGGTTTTGGTTGACGGAACCAAATTCATATATAACTCAATTACTACAAATACCGGCAAAACAGTGATCTTTCCAGTAAAAGCCGTTAACGGTAAAAACAAGCCTATCAAATATTATAAGGTTTGGTTTAAGGTAGACAACGGCAAAACCTACAAAGTGCGCACCAACAAAAACGGTGTTGCCAAGTTTAATTTAGGCAAATTGGAAAAAGGAACCCACACAATCAAGTTTGCAAACGGCAAATATAGGGGTTCATCAAAGATATATGTTAAAGAAGCATCCCCATACTTAGGCGCTTCCGAGAACTGCCAAGTTGATTCTGCTAAAATCAAGAATCTGGTCGCTAAGCTGACTAATAGTAAAATGAGCGATTCCGAAAAGGCTAGAGTCATTTTCAATTATGTGAGAGATGAAATATCTTACAGCTTCTATTACGATACCAGATTTGGTGCAGTAGGCACATTAGAAGCGGGAACCGGAAATTGTGTCGACCACTCCCACTTGCTTGTGGCGATGTATAGGGCGGCAGACCTTCCTGCACGATATGTCCACGGAACATGTACTTTCTCAAGCGGAACTTACGGTCACGTTTGGACTGAAGTATTGATTGGCGATGAGTGGATTGTTGGCGATGCATGCAGTGTTAGAAACTCGTTCGGAGAAATAGTAAATTGGAATACAAATTCATATAGTCTTCACGGCTATTATAGAAGTTTACCATTCTAATTTTTCTATTTTATTTTTTTAATTTTTTATTTTATATTAATTCTTTTTTTTAAAAGTTTTGAATAATACCAATCAGCATACTCTTTTTAAACAATAATAGTTATAGCATAGCTAAAAAAAATAAGATTAAAGAATTATTGCCTAAATAGGATCAATAATTCCCTTTTCAGTAATGATTCCTGTAATCAGTTCCTTTGGAGTTATATCAAAGGCGGGATTTATGACTTCAGTGCCTTCAGGACAGATCCTTGCCCCTCCGTAGTACCTTACCTCATCCCCATCCCTTTCTTCAATGACAGTGTCATAGATGTTGATTTCGTTGTCAAATGTGGAGTAGGGTGCGGCCACATAAAACGGTATGTCATGGTGCTTTGCGGCAAGAGCCACCATGAAAGAACCGACCTTGTTTACAACGCCACCTTTTGCGATTCTATCAGCACCGATTACAACCTTATCAATCATGCCCTGCGACATCAGATATCCTGAAGCCACATCCGGAATCAACTTGACCGGAATGTTTTCCTGCTGCATTTCCCAGACGCTCAGGCTTGCTCCCTGTCCACGGGGACGGGTTTCATCACAGATTACATTAATGTTTTTGCCTGCATCTCGTGCCGCCCGAAACACTCCCAATGCAGTCCCATAGTCGACGCATGCAAGTGCCCCTGCATTGCAATGTGTCAGAACAGTATCTCCGTCATCAATGACTTCAGCACCATATTTTCCAATGGCCCTGTTTGTTGCCATATCCTCTTCATACATCTTAAGCGCTTCAGCCAATGCATCATCGCTATTTAGAACCCTGTCAACTGCCCAGAAAAGATTTACCGCAGTTGGCCTTGCCGCCTTTATTTCTTCTGCGGCCTTATCCAAATCAACGCCTTGGATATCTGCCAATGCCATTGCAAAAGCCGCTGAAACTCCAATTGCTGGAGCTCCACGCACAGTCATGTTCTTGATTGCAGTTATGGCATCCTGATAATCATCGCAATATACATAGGTCAGTTCATCAGGAAGTTTTCTTTGATCAATAAGCTTTAATTTATTATCTTCCCATTCAAGTGTTTTCATTTTAACACCCAATAATCTTAAAAAAAGTTTAAAAGATATGAAAGCATAATTAATGTTAGTTTCTAATTTTTGTTATGCAAAAATGCATAGAGTATTTATAATTATGCTTCCCGTCTAATTTTTTATCCAAAAATGGATTGATTAGAGATGTATTTAAAATACATCTAATTATTATTTTTTCAATTATCCTTTATAAATTTTTAGAAAAAACCTTAAAAAAACATGACATTTAAGGCAACCTAAAATTAATTAGGCATTCTCGGTCATGATAGGCACTACCTGTTTTTTACGTGAAACAACGCCCTCAAGTAATACGGTATTGTCTTTGAGTATTACGCCATAGGCCTTTTCAACCAAATCGGCATTCTTGCCCAATGCAATGACTTGAGAATTGCTGTTTACGATATCGGTAATCAGAAGCATGAACAAGTCCAAATCTTCATCTTCTATGATTTTGTTCATTCCTTCCTCCAAATCATCCTTCATTGCCATAACATCATCAATATCAGCAGTATTAACCTGATTGACAATAGATTTGACATCTTTGAAGTCAATCTGCTTTGCATCAAGGGATAGAATCTCATCGATTGTGAAGCTGCTTAGGTCAGTGCCTGCCTTAAGCATTTCCAGACCATATTCCTCAGCGTTGATTTCTGCAATTTCTGCAAGCTTTTCCACTGCCGCCTTATCATCTTCAGTTGTTGTTGGGGATTTCAAGAGCAGAGTGTCTGAAATTATTGCAGACAGCATCAATGTGGCAATCTCTTTTGTGATTTCCACACCATTTTCCTCATACAACTTGCATAGTATAGTTTCAGTACATCCTACTGGTTCAAATCTTAAAAACAGAGGATAGGAAGTCTCCAAAGCAAGCTTGTGGTGGTCCACAACTTTCAGGATGTTTGCATTTTCCAGATTGTCAACTGATTCTGCAGGTGAGTTGTGGTCAACCAGAATAACATTGGCATCATCCTCAACGCTTTCAAGAAGTTCCGGCGCTTCGATGCCCAAATAATCCAAAATGAATTCAGTTTCTTTATTTATATTGCCTAATCTGTAGGCTTTAGCTTCTGAATTTCCTAATTCCTTTTCCAAGTTTGTCATTACCAAACTTGATGTAATTGAATCACTATCTGGACTTTTATGTCCAAAAACAAAAGTTTCCACCATATTATTTCTCCTTTTTTGTAAATTTATAAAATTAATATAATATCGAATAGTTTATCTTTTCTAAGCAAGAACCATCAACTTCTAAAAGTCAATGCAGTTCCATGAAAAAATAATAAATAAATAGGACACGATTGACGCATCCCACTTTTCAAATCTAACCTTTATATGTCAGTTTGTAGAATTTTGTATTCTCAACCTTGCCTATCTTGTCCTTTGAAACGTCCTTAGGAAGCTTAATGTCTGAACCCTGACGGTATGCAAGATAGACTGTCTTGTTCTTATACTTGTTGAAGTCATCCGGCATCAGGAACCGCGTATCCTTATCATCAAAGAACTTGGTAAAGTCCTTAGCCTTTTCCCGCTCTCCAATCGAGTATCCTCCATAAACTATGGAATCATTCAACTGATCATGGAAATGGACATATTTTACCATTCCGTCAATGATGACGACAGAATCCTTGCTGTTGATGCTCTGCAGGAATTCCTGATTTTTGACAAGCTTTTCATGATTGTCGGATATCTCATTAATCTGGTCGGCCAGATTGGCCACGCTGAACAAGAGCAGGATAATCACAACAGGTATTATGACCCGCTTAAGGTCAAATTTGGATATGAATATCGAAATGCACAGCCACAATACCCCGGTTGCAGGGATGATATACCTTACAATGAAAATAGGCCTGAAGGCAAATGATATTCCGACTCCGACGAGGATTGTTCCGATGAACATCAGAGACCCTATTAAAAGAATATCCCCATCCTCTTTTGATTTCTTATAATAAACCAGAATGGCAATGAATATTGCCAGGAATACAATCGCCAAAGCCAGATTAACGTAAAACTCGGAAGTGTCCATAAATATTGATGCGAAAAACTGCACGAATGTTTCAAACGTAATCTCATCAATCCAATAGCTGCCGGATACGGAATTTATCTGTTTGAACAGGAAGAAAATCCATGGGACAAAACATAGAATTCCGAATACCGTTGATATGAGCCAATTCTTAATTTGGGATTTGTCCTTAAGCAGTACATGGGCAAACAACAATATGTACAGTATTATTGATGATACTGCAACGAAATAATGTGTATAAGCTCCGCAGACTGAGAAGAACGCCAGCAAAATCCAATGTTTCAATGAAGGTTCCTTTAAGATTTCGCATGCGGATAAAAAGCCCAGCACCAAAAACAGCAATCCCCAAGGATACATCCTTGCAATTGAAAACATTGTGAAGAAATCTGCCATGGTCAAAAGTGTAAAGGCAAAGAGGCCTCCGACCAGCCATCCGTGATCATTTCTGATTTTGGTCAGAGATATTGCAAATATTATCACATACGGAACTACGGACATCAACTTCATCAATGTCATCATGCTAAATGGAATATGTAGCCACTTTAACAGATATACCGGCACCAAAGCGATGGCATAGTACAACGGAGGATGCACATCCTTTGCTGTCAGGTGAATCATTTCCTTAAAGGAAATGTTTAAAATCCCCTGAGTGAACCACTCATCAATGTGCATAAAAGGTTTTTGAATGATTAGAAATATCAACAGTCCCAATACAAATAAACTCAGTATAAACAATCCTTTTCCTATATTATCCTTAAATTTATCACTATCATTAATATTCAACATTTTTCACCTTACAATTCAATTCATTAATAATGCAATTAGAATAAGAAAAAATTATCTCAATCATATCATATTTATGATTTTCATATAATTTATAATTTGTTTATCTTGAAATTCCGATATCAATAACACTGATTTGAATACCGAAAATAGAAAAAAAGTAAATATTTAGTAATGACTTTGTGGAGTCATTCCTAAATGATGGTCTTCGCTTTTCTTGCCAGGTATTCCGTATGCGTCTGCCCTGCATTGGGTACATGCCCTGAATACCGGTATGATTTCTTCAACTTGTTCCCTGACTGATTCCATCATCATGCAGTCAGGCCTTTCGAGGTCCTTCATCTTGCCTAAAGGAATCAGTGGCAAAACGTTCATCAAGGCCGCTCCGCGCTTTTTGACTTCACGGGCAATGTCGACAATATGCTCATCATTGACTGTAGGAATCAGAACTGAATTGACCTTGACGACCAAACCGTTGGCAGCTGCCTTTTCAACGCCTTCAAGTTGATTTTTGATTAGGATTTCGACAGCCTCACGGCCTTTGTAGACTTTACCTTCATATTTGATGAATGAATAAATCTTTTCTGCAATTTCAGGATCGACTGCATTGATTGTAACTGTCACGGAGTTTACTCCAAGCTCCGCCAATCTGTCTGCATATTTTGGAAGCAAGAGTCCGTTAGTACTCATGCATTTAATCAAATCAGGCTGTTCAGTTGCTAGCTTTTCAAAGAATTCAAATGTCTCTTCGTTAGCAAGTGAATCTCCAGGTCCAGCTACACCAACAACCGCAATCGGGCCGTCTGAGGTAACATCATTGATATGGGCAATTGCATCATCAGGCTTCATGATGCATCCTGCAACGCCAGGCCTGTCCTCTTCATTGTTGATGTCCCTTGTACAGAAGTTGCAAAAGATATTGCATTTTGGTGCTACCGGCACATGTGCTCTTCCGACTTTATCATGCATTTTTTCATTGAAACATGGGTGTGCTCTTGTTATATGTGCAAATCTTGAACCATTATGTTCATTCATAATACCACCTCTCCTCAATATAACAACTGTTAATTAGTATTGATACGAACAAATATATAAAGCTTTCTACATGCCCTTGTCCAATTCATCCATAAACTCATGACATTTTTCAATCCAATCATCTTTGATTAACTCATCAGTAGCTACAACCGCCACGATGTCCTCGGAAGATAAATCCTTAATGTTTTTAAAGCCTTCAGGCAAAATTCTAAAGACTGCATCATAAATACGCCTTTGCAGATTGGAGTGAGGGTCATCAACGACAACAGATTCTAACTTGGTATAGTCTCCCTTGATTTCAAGCTGATATCTGTTTGGCTGATAGATTTCATCTCTGGAAAATTGCATCCATAGAATCTTCAGGATATTCGGAAGATAGTTTTCATTGTCAACCAGAATCATGGTCTTGTCGTTGGCCTTGTCATAGGTCAAGTTGGCCACATCCTCAAATCTTATGACATTTGAAGTTTTTCTCATCTTAATGGCCAGCACAAATACGGGGTCATCGGGATTGACATAAGCTTTCAAATCATCAACTGAAGCGCCTAAAACCAAATCCTGAAAAATCTGCTTGATGATGATTTCATAAACTTCAGCTCCACGCTCATCATAGCATTCAACTAACATCAAATCATCCCTTCAAATATTATTTATCATCATGTCTGTGTCCCATTCCAGATACCAAAAGAGCGGCTCCCACAGCACCAATGTGCTGAGAGTATTCAGGAACAATGACTTCAATTCCACCTAAGGTTTCGCTAACCGCTTCAACAAGGCCTGAAATCAAACTTGTTCCACCCACTTGAATCAATGGTTCACGAATGTCAATTTCCTGAAGTTGCTGTTCGTAGACCTGTTCGGAAACGGAATGACATGCAGCAGCAGCCACATCTGCCTTTGAACCTCCGGCAGCAAGTGTGGTAACAAGGTCCTGGATACCGAATACAATACAGTAGGAGTTCAGCATCGCTTTTCTCCAGTCACCCTGAACTGCCAGTGGCCCAAGCTCGGTGATGTCGACATCAAGCCTGCGGGAAGTCATGTCCAGGAATCTGCCTGATGCCCCTGCACAGATACCACCCATGGTAAAGTTATCCGGAATACCGTTATTAACAGTGATTACCTTGTTGTCCATACCGCCTATATCTAAAACGGTTGCTTCTCCTTTCTGGCAGTCAGCCAAGTATACTGCACCTTTT
The DNA here is from genome assembly GCA_902764015.1 of uncultured Methanobrevibacter sp. GTDB lineage: Archaea > Methanobacteriota > Methanobacteria > Methanobacteriales > Methanobacteriaceae > Methanocatella. Next base: position 17,424 of record CACWUH010000002.1, read on the forward strand.
GCATTGACAGACAACTCTTCCTGAATAAGTTCCGCGCCGAATTCCTGGCCCATGGTAAATCTGCCGTAACCGGTAGTTCCAATACCTTCAACATCATCCCAATTGTATCCTGTGCCGTCGAATGCCTCTGCAGCAGCAGTCTTTGCTGATTCGATGATGTCCTTAGTTGCAGTCCATCCGGTACCGATGACTTCGTTGTTTTCCATAAGCACGGCTTTTGTTGTTGTTGAACCTGAATCCAAACCAAGAGTAAGTCCTTCCTGTTTCTCACGAGCAAGAATGCTTCTTCGAGTTACAGTAGTGGCCAATGCCTCCATACGGATGAACAGTTCATCCGCCTTTGTCCTTTCAGTGAATGAATAGGTAACTACTGGAATGCGAGTGTTGTTCTGTATAAATCTTCTCACTTCATTTCTAACCAACGCAGCTTCAGCACATCTGAAACAGGTTGCAATAAACACTGCATCAGGCCTTGACCTGCCTTCTACAATGGCCATGGCCCTTGCAATCATAAGTTTAAGGCTTGAACTTTGAGCTGAAAATCCGAATTTCTCATAAGATTCATCAATGTAATCCAAATCAATTTCAGGAAGAACAATTTCGGCACCAAACTTGTTTGCCGCCTTTTCGATTTCCTTTTGAATTCCACTGTATTCTGTTCCACATGAAACTAATGCAATTTTAACCATTATTCTTCCTCCTTATCAGTTTCTTCAAGAGAGTCTATGAAATCATTGACACTATTCACCATTACATAGGTTTCATCCTGACTGGTAGGGTAGGTCAATTCCAAAACAGGAATGCCCTTATTCCTCAATAAAAATATTGACAATTCGTTTGTCCTTGCACATCCAATGCAACCGAATCCATATGGCGCATTGTCGACAACGATTGCCGCTTCAGCTTCATCTATAAGCGGACCAATGATTGACATCCTTCCACGAACGCCGGAAGGAACTTCGATTGCCGCATATTTGAGTCCTTTAATCGGATCGTCCTCGGTAATGTTCATCGGAGGGGAATCGATTTCCGGATCCTTAATTTTTTGCCTAATCTGTTTTTGTAAAACTAAAGGAGTGTGTCCTTTCCTTTCAATTAAATCTGCCAAGATTAATGAGTTTGGAGGATAAATAGCTACTTTCACCATGCTTTCACCTATTCTTTTTTGTCTAAACATTCATTCATGATTTTCTTAAATTCGTCAACGTCAACTGGTTTTTTCTCTTCGATTTCAACATCCTTGCGCTCTTCCAAGGCATTTGCAACAAAACCAAGTATTCTGTATTCCTTTTCCATCTGATGGAAACCTTCTCTAGGACCAAATCTATGACCTCTGCAACGTCTAGGGTCGCCCGGAGCAAATCCCCTTTCCTTTGTGAAAATATGGTTCGGATCGAGTTTTCTAATCTCTTCAATCGCCTTATAGACATCTGCACTCTTTCCACTAATCATAGATCCATAACAAGTGTTCTTTATTGTAAGCGGCAAATCAAGCATATGGAATGCAGTGACGATTTCCTGCTCGCTTACATGAGCTCCCGGCCCAATAAAAATCATACGGGTAATTACATCAGGATCCCAATCTTCTGTACCCAAATCAGGACTCATAGTTAGATTCTGTGACATAAACTTCAACTCCCTCTTTTAATTTTTCAAGATGTTCATAATCAGAAGTGATATCTCCAATTATATTTGTTGCCTCAAAGCTTTCTGCAGTCGGACCGAATTCAACATTGTCCTCAAATCTAATGCCTATCAAACCTGCGCTTTTTGAAGCCATGTTCGTAATGCCTATCTGGCCTCTTATGACCTTATCAACAGGGTTGTTTTCAGGCACCAAACCCTTGGCCAGTTTCTTATCCCCTTCAAATATGACAATGTGCATTCCAGGCACTGCAAAGTGAACTTTTATCTTGCCGACAGGATTTTCCAAAAGTCCGGACAGGAATTTGAAGTACTTAACGGACCTTGGGGCATTATCTACAAACTTGACGGTGCATATATCCTCTTTGTCTATTGCCTTAGTTATTACCCTGCCTTCTTTTAGGATATCAATTGTATGTTTTGGGGTCTGTTCGACAATTATCGCGTCATCATCGACCAGGCCATCTATCATGTGTTCAACACCTGCCTCAGACAAGATTTCCGTAGCTTCTTTTTGAGTCTTGTTCAGAAGCATCAATCTTTGCTGTTCTGATTTAACTGTGATGAAATCGTTTTCCTTTGCGATGTCAATGATTTCCATACCATTGACGATACGGCCGACGGTAGTGTGATTTGGAGTCAATACCCTGTTTTCACGATAGATAAATAGTTTTCCTACACCAACACCATTATTTCTGACGGTTATTGTTCCCCTGTTTCTCAAGGTAGTGTCTTCCTTAGGCTTTATTATTCCTGCAAGGTCATAAAAACCTATGAATGACTCGCTGTCATATGAAACCTTAATCCTACCATCCTTGATAAGTGAGAATAAATGTTCAACACAAACCGGAGAATCCTCGTTGATTTCGAATGAAATATATGTATACAATTCATTTCCATCTTCCAATACAGTAGCCAAATCGGATACTGAAGCAGTGTCGGTTGTTGTGCTTCTCTCAATAATCGGTTCGATGCCGGTTACCACATCATCATCAGTCAGGTTTTCCAAAGTTTTCTTACCGCCTATGACTCGGGCGAAAATGCCCTTATTGAATGGCGGAACACTATAGACATTTGTAGTGTTTTCCTTAAGCATTATCAAGTGAGTAGACTCGTTACTAAAACTAGATAAACTTAAAACAACATCCCCTTCAAAATATTTATATTCATCAGAGGTAGGTTCCAAATCAGTTACAATAGGACCAATCGCCACTTCGGTTGAAGTGGACCAACGAATGTTCAAATCAACAAAATCCTCATATTGATCTTTCCACACATCAACAAGAGGCTTTGCCTCCTCGGATTCATCCAATTGAATTATTATTGAACCCTTGTTTGTTTTAATTTTATACTTGCTAATATTCTTTTCCAGTTCCTTTTTACCTTTTATTAAGCAAATAATACTTCCTGGAGTATAAGGGGCATTTGTTTCAGCAATGACGTCTTGAATTGTTGAATCATCTGCTACTTCCACTTCCTCTCCATTAATTTTAATTAACATACAATCTCCAATAAGAATTTTTAATATTATATATATTTGATGTTTTACTATAAAATAATTATTTATTTGAATTTGGAAAATTATATTAACACAAAATTATAACAATTATATTGATGGAGGGAAATTCATGGAAATAGGCAAAAAGCATATATTTTCTTTACTGATTATTTTTATCATTATCGCAGGAGCCATATCAATAGCCAGCGCATACACGGGAACCGGCTTTTCACACAATGTTCCAAGCTCCAAGTACTACGATCTTTCCGCTTCAGACATCCTGAGCAAATACTCCGATACAGAGTGCCATGTCGAGGAAAGTGCAGTGTGCACAAAGGTGGTCGATGGGGATACAATCTATTTGGACAATGGCGAAAAGGTGCGTTTTGTTGGTGTTAACACGCCCGAAAGAGGCGTTGAAGGCTACATCACCTCCAAAAACTTTGTCCAGAAGCTATGCCTGAATAAGGAAGTTGGCATTGACGTCGACGATTCAAAGCACACCGATAGGTATGGGCGCACATTGGGTGTCGTCATAGTGGACGGGAAAAATGTCAACGAGATGCTTCTAAAGGAAGGGCTTGCGGAAATCATGTACATGCCTCCAAGCGAATTCTATCCATATGACTGGGCGAACAGCGATACGCACGTGGCGGACACACACAGTTCCTCTTCATCAAGTTCCCATCCGACAAGCAGCGAATCCACAAGCTCATCCGATTCGGCAAACTATGTTGGAAATGCGAATTCAGGGAAATTTCATGAAGCCAGCTGCAACAGCGTAAGCAAAATGTCTGAGGGAAACAAGGTGTTCTTTTCAAGCAGAGACGATGCAATCAGCCAAGGCTATGAGCCCTGCAAGCGGTGCAACCCATGATATTCATTCAATGATTTTCCAGACAATAATTAATTTTTCATAGCTGTTCACCTGCGGCTGGAATTTGAATATTATCGACAGATATCTTTTGAAGCATAATCATCAACCAAAATTCAAACAGCGCCTCAAAATAGTTTAAAATTTTATATGTCCTCATGACAAACATATAATTGATTAAGATGAAAAAAGAGATTAAGATTCTGTTAGGCGTGTTGATTTTGCTGATTATTCTTGCAGGAATTGCAACTCTTATTCAGCAAGACCCCAACATGTGCATTCTAGATAATCAGGCTCCCAAGATTGGAGAAAACTCCAACGGCACAGTCTACAAAATAACCTGCGGCAACAGCTCATCCAGCGATACTGCAATAGTGATATTGGGCGTCCACAGCCTTGAAAGCGGCATCCATAATGCCACATATGAGGCAATAACGAATTTCACCAAAGACAACAGTCTCAACAAAAAGTTCATCGTATACTTCATCAAACTCAATTTCAAAGACAGCGGAATGAATACCAGCGATTATGACACCAACAGACATATGGGAGAACTTCTGGCCAATGAATATGTTCTTCCAGACATTGAGAAATATGACCCTTATCTCATCGTCGATGCCCATGAAATGGAGGCATATTGGGATTTGCAGAGATATATAGGGGTTGTTGACAACAAGTCAAGCATGACGATGAAGTATGCAAATATGGTAGGTGGCAATCTAAGCTATCCTGTGTATACTGTCAAAACGGGCACTTCACCTGAATGGGTGACAATACCCCTTGCCGAAAAGAAGCATAATGTAATCCTATTTGAAACCGCACAAAAGGACAGTCCACAGAATAAGGCCAAAACCGCAAGGGACCTTATCAGAGCCATTGACGGCCTGCCAGCCCATTGAAGTCACTCGTTTATCCAGTCAGTTTTCATATTTCAACATTTTGATTTCCCTTTCAAGCCTATCAAAATCGTTATTACTATTTTCAGCAATATTGGAATAGACCAATCCCAGGGAATAGTTGGCAATACTTTCAATCAACGGAATGATGATGCCTATATAAATCAGGAATCCTACATATGGGATTGACAACACAAGCGATGCGGCAAATGAAATCACGCTCATCAATATCGCCATGACTATTATCCACTTGATTATCTTTAATATGCCTATGTTTCTGATGTCGGCGATTACCTTATGGATTTTCAGGGCCTCAGTCAGACTATTGAAATATGCCAGCCTTGCCTTTGCAAAGAACAGAAGGAATTCAAACAGCAAATAAGTAATAACAATCAGTACGATTATCAACCCTAGTGTTGCAATGAAAGTATGAACCTGCAGGTCCTGAAGCTGGCCGACGCTTGCCGGAGCCAATATGGTCATGGAAATGAAAAACACCAATGTTGGAACTATCATATAAACTATTCTCAGGCAGAGCATCCTGATGGAATCGAATATGTTGTTGACCAGACTGAAGGAAGGGAAAATGGAAGACCCCATTGAGCCTGTCTTGACAATTGACAGTAGATACCCCGGCACAATGAGAATGAATGCGAAAAATGCAACCACTCCAATAAACACCACATAGTCATTGTCCAACACCATGCCTATCGGAACTATGGCAATCATGATGAACATGATGCAAAGAATCGGCAGTTTTGCTATGTTTCTGAAGGGATATCTAAAAGAATTCGAAATTATTTTTCCAACATCCACAATAACACCTCATCTGAATATGAATACCGGATTCTTTTCCTGATTGAAGACCTCGGCCTGCTGGTCCTTATAATTCAGATATAAGCAATTGGAATCAGTTACTTCACCCACAACTTCCGCTTCGATTGAAAACCTTGAGAGATACTCCTTGATGTATTCGCAGTACTCCTCAGAAGCGGTGAACACAAAGCCGGAACCCGGATATGACCTGAGCCAGTCCACCCATTCAACGCTTTCGTTTCTTGGAATGTCTTCGAGATTAACAACGGCACCCTTTTTGGATGTTTCCAAAAGCATCTCCAATGTTCCCAATATTCCGGGATTAGATATGTCCTTTCCGGATTTGATGTAGTCATTTTCAGCCAGATACTGCACTGCAGTAATCTGGTCCTGAACCAGCTTGGCATCCTTATCGTATGTCGTATCCCAGTTCAGGCTGAACATTTCATGAGGCTTGCCGTCAAGGTCGATTGCAACAATTACCTTATCTCCAACTTCCGCTGCGAAGCTTGTTATAATCTTGTCCTTTTGAGCAATTCCAACTATTGCGACACCAAGAGAATCCACTTCGCCGTCAGGATGCAGATGCCCTCCAACCATCGGAACGCCAAACTTCAAGCATCCGTCCTTGATTCCCCTTAACAGATCCTCATAAATGTCGTCATTGCTTATTGACATTATGTTGACCATTGCAAGGGGTTTTCCTCCCATTGCGGCAATGTCATTCACGTTCACAAGCACTGAACAGTATCCTGCCCAGTAGGGGTTAACATTCATGATGTCTCCCCATATGCCGTCTGCTGCGATAAGCATTACCTGGCCGTTTCCGATGTCAACGGCTGAAGCGTCATCGCCAATGTCTATTACAACATTTCCCGAAACATTATATGATTCCTTTAAAAGGGATATGACATTATCTATTGAGCTTTTACGGGTGACTCCCTTAAATTCTTGAATTTCACGAACAAGATTTTCAAAATCCAATTTTACACTTCCAAGTTTAGTTGATATGATTAATCTTATATTTACAATTAATATTTTTTATGATTTCTTCAATTTTTGCCTTCACATCTTCGATGTCTGTAAAATCATGCGATTCCTGTTTGTCGCCAAAGATTTCCCTTTTGACATTTTGACCGATGATGTCATCAAAACCGCTTTCGACTTCAAAGATTATGGAATCCTTGACCTTGAATCCGTCTTCCACGACCTTGTCCAAATCACCATCGGTTATGCCGATTACAGGTATATCAAATCGGTATAGGATATCTGATGAAATCAGTGTAGTGTCATCACCAACCGTTATGACAAGACTGGAATTCCTGAACCTGTAGACATCCTCCCCGGCATGGTCAAGAAAAGAGACAACAAAATCATAAGGCTTTCCATTGGAGATAACCCTCGGAGTGACTTTAGCATGCCTCAGAAGACCTGTCTTTATGATTGCACTTTCAAGGTCAACCTCGCCGAGCTTTTCAAGGCCGTGAGCCTTAAGTTCACCTCCGACAATATCGACAATGTGATTGTCCTCTGCAATCAGCGTCAGCTTATCGGAGTTTGTCTTTCCGATGACCACACTGTTGACCATTATGTTTTCACCGGGACTTACGCCATGGACAATCCTTTGGTCAACGCCCGCATCATCCTGCCTAATATGGCTGTCATAAACCTCATCGGGAGTTACAAATGCAAGGTTCAATTTTTGAGACAATTCATGCGCCATTTCCGAATCACCGTTCCAAGAAATGACACTACCATCTCTTTCGCCGGGACGCTCGATTTGAATTACAGGAATATCGTTTTCGGAAATCTTGTCAGCAAAATGATTATAAACCTTATAGCCAAATACCTGGCCGGTCACATCCGACTTCCCATAATTAAGCAGAAATATCACATCAACTTTCTCTTCATAAAACAGCTTTAGGGAATCGCTCGGCACAAGCTTGCGGGAAATGTCGATGACATCTTCCAGATTGGCGTCAATCACTGCAGTCCGACCCATCGTTCCGCCGAGCCTTGCAGATACCTCGCCATAAATCCCAAGCAATTCGATTAATTTCAGGGCATATCCCGAATCGATTATGTTCGGGCCATGAACCACAACACCGATTCTCATTTGTCCACCTTAATTCTTTTTTTGAAAATCCGAGACCCGCATATTTCACAATCGTCAAACGGATAATCCTCATCATATTCCCTTTTGCAACCTTCACAGATCTTTTTCCAGTTGTATATCCCTTTAATTCCTTCGGTAATCACGCCGGAATACGGAATATCCATAATCTTTAAGGTATTCTGAATGGTATAGTCATCGCTGATTACCTTGACGTCATGGCCATTTTCACGCAGCATGTATGCAAGCGAGATTAACTTTTTATCCGGAGTGGATAACCTTAAAATATCACCTGATACAGATATAATATCATTGACACTTGATATATAATTGTTAGGCACGTCTTGTATACATAGTCTACCCTCTTCAAGCGCCATGTCAAAAGCCAGTTTAGACTTGAAGTCCTTGATTTCCGAGGTAATTTCCGGAACCGTGAAATTATTGTTGGAAATAATTTTAAAGCCATTGATGAAAGCCGATGCATCCAATACATAAGTAATTTCCATGTGATTATATTGGATTTATAAACTAATAAAAGTTAGCCATCTGGAAATATGGCCCATGAAATCGGGATAGTGAACAAGTTTTGAACAGGTTTGGAATAAATTTGGAATAAATTTGGAACAAATTTGGAACAAATTTGGAATAAGTTGTGAATAAAACTGGAACAAGTTCCGAATAAATACCGAATAAATTCGGAATAAGTTTTGAAAAACATTGGAAAATCATTGGAATGAAATTTGAATAAATTTGGAACATGTTTTGAAAAAGTTATTTAAATTCCAACAAGTAAACTAAAATCAACGAGAAATTTCAAAAGAAAATTTCTGCAAAGCAACTCTTGGAGGATTAAAATATGAGCATCACAAACAACATCGACAATGATATCAAATTTCTTGCAAAATCCGAAATAAGATTGAAAATCCTAGGCGAATTGGATAAAAAGCCAGATAACGTTCAAGGCATTGCTAAAAAAACTAGCATAGCCTATAGTTCCGTTTCAAGCAATATTGGCAAATTGGAAACCCATAATTATATAACAAAGGTCGAAAATAAGTATTACATCAATCCCATGACCCAAGTGTATTTCAAAACATTGATGGACTTCAAAAACAGCGTAGAATTGGTAAACGACTACGATGCTTTTTGGGACAAACATGACATAAATCAGCTAAGCATCGAATCAATCAAAAGGATCACCGATTTGAAAAACTCACAGCTAATCGAAACAACACCAATCGACATCTACAAAACCCACAACACCATAAAAAACCAGATTATGGATTCAAAAAATGTGAGGGCAATATTTCCATACATACACCCCGAATATCCGAAGCTGATTGAGAGCATTCTGGAAAACGATGGGACTGTGGAGTTGATTGTGCCCAAAGGCATATTCAATGAACTGATGTTTCGTATCAACAGCAATGTTAGACGAGAAGCCATCAGAAACAAAAAACTGAATGTATACAGCTTCAAAGATGATTTGAATTTATATTTGACAATATGTGATGATAATATGAGCCTGGGACTGTTTAAAAATGACGGAAGCTTTGATCAAAACAGGGTTCTGGTTTCAAATGACAGACAATCCTACATCTGGGCTGAAGAGCTATTCAACCATGTGAAAAAGCAGGTGAAAGAATGAGCACCACAGAAACAAAAAAGGAATTGGCAGAAGAGTTCAGCGGCATCAAATACATATTGACCTCAGGAATGAGATCAAAACTGCTTCTGGCAATTTATGACGGCCCCAAAAACCTGGATGAATTACGAAACGAATTGAAAAAGCCTTCGGCAACAATACTGCACGGGCTGAAGGAACTGGAAACAATCAATCTTATCCGAAAAGTCCAGAAATATTATGAACTCACATCCAACGGCTTCCTATTGACAACGAATATGGTTAAGCTCATAGAGAACTGGTACACAATCAACAAAAATAAGCTGTTCTGGAATAGCCATGATCTGGATGGAATACCTGACGACGTGCTGAAGGACATCTATCTCTTAAAGAATGCGGAATATGTCGCCTCAACAACAAGCGACCTATCAAATGCATTCAACGCATATATCAAACTAATTTCAAAAGCAAAAAAACTAAAAATAATCTTTCCGATTTATTCAGAAAACCATTTCAAACATTTGATTAAACTGGTAAACGGCAAAAAACTGAAAAAATTGGAACTGGTAGTTAATGAAGAAATCCTTAAGTCAATTGAAGAAAATGAGCTGCTTAAAAAAGAATTGCTAAACAATAAAAAAGTGAAAATCAAATGCGTCAAAAGGAAACTGAAGGTCTTTTTGACCTATAGCGAAGATTTCATGTCATTAACCCTTTTCTTTAAGGACGGTCATTATGATGATTCCCAGATACTGATTGCAAAAGACAAAAACGCAATCAAATGGGCAAAGGCTCTTGAAAAGCTATATGAAAAATAAATGGAGGAGGATAAATGACAAGTTTGCAAAAAACATTGTACGCTTGGAATCTGCTGGAAATAAAGGATAAAGAACTGTTGAACTTTTTAGTTGGAAGAGAAGGAGGAAAAACAAGCATCATGATCTTGGATCTGATACTTCAGAAACCCTATAACAAAAATCAGCTAGCACGACAACTAGGACTGGATTACAATACAGTAACCTATCACATAAAAATTATGTGTGCCCACAACTACATTACAGCAGAAAAATTCGAAAAAAGTGTCTTCTATTATCCTACTGAAAAATTTAATAAGGTCCATGATGAATATACTTTATTAAAAGAATATGTATTAAACAAATAGGAAGAATTTAAATGAAAAGTGAAACTACTGAACAGCACAAAAGCATTTCATCTAATGACATCATCTGTGGAATAATAACTCTCAGCGACAGCAGAAAATCTGAAAAATTGGATTTGTCAGGTAAAATAATCTCTGATGAAATCGAATCCCGATATACCCTGAAATCAAAAAGTTTAATTCCCGATGAAAAAGCCGAATTGATAGATAGCATAGAAAAAATGATTTTCGAGGGCGTTGATGTAATTTTGACAACAGGAGGAACAGGTTTGGATACCCGTGACATCACTGTTGAAACGGTAGAATCACTTTTCGATAAAAAAATAGATGGGTTTGGAGAACTCTTCAGATTCAAATCCTTTGAGGAAATTGGATCCGGAGCCCTTCTTTCAAGGGCGACAGCTGGAATATATAAAAAAACATTGATATTTTCCATGCCGGGCTCTCCAAATGCCGTCAAAACAGCATTGAATATAATTATAGATGAACTTCCACATTTCGTTCATCACGTTAAAAAATGATGGAAATAATCTTCCATCATTTCCTTAATCAAAAAATTCGCTTACACTGATTAGAGGCTCCAGGGTAATGCCAGCCTTTTCAAACTCTTCAATGGCGCCTTCTTCTCTGTCGACCACGACAAATGCCCTGACCACATTGCCCCCATTATCCTGAATGGCATTTATGGCCTTTAGAAGCGATCCTCCGGTGGTGGAGACATCCTCAACCACAATGACCTCATCATCAGGGTTAAGTTCACCTTCAATCAATTTGGATGTGCCGTAACCTTTCTTTTCCTTTCGAATCATCAATAACGGCAGTCCAGATTCCAGAGAAACTGCGGTGGCAATTGGAACTGCACCCAATGCAGGCCCTGCAACCTTATCAATATCCTCATCCCCTATCTTCTCTGTAATCAGCTTTGAGATTGTGGAGAGGATCTCAGGCTCGGTAATCGCCTTTTTCATGTTGATGTAGTAACTGCTTTTCTTTCCGGATGACAGGGTGAAATCTCCTTCAAGAAAGACTTCATTTTCCTTAAGCAATCCTATAAGATAATCTTTTGAAAGCATTATAAATCATCTTCGCCTTTGAGTAGAATCTTATCTCCAATGACTTTTACAAGTTCCATTGGAACCAAATTTTCACTGGACTTAATCTGTTCGGAAAATCCGGTTTTTTTAAGCACCAAATCAGTGATTTCGTATGTATCCTTATCCAAAACAACATCGGAAACTTTCCCTACAATCTGAATGTCTGCATCGAGAACTTCCTTCCCAAATAATTCATCTCTTATTCTCATATAAAACACCTAATTATACTATTGTTTTTTCTTTTTAAAATAGATTGCCTAAAAATATGCATCATGATTTCATCAGTTTTCAACCCCATCACTACAATTTTTAATAATATTAAGAACATAATCATATTTAGAGAAAAAATGAGCCAACATGTAAAAGACATCCAGTTAAACCCCGTGAAATCAACAATAATCCTATCCATTCCAATCATAGTGCTCCTGTTTTTAGATGCACTCTACTGCGTGATTGACCTCTACTGGATTGACGGGCTTGGCGCCTCGGCAGTCATCTGCATGGGATATATCGCAAACTTCATCTACACCCTCAACAAGCTTGGTGACGGAATCGGCAGGTCCGCAAACGTTTTGATTTCAACTGCATTCGGAGCTGGAGAAATTGAAAAAACCGAAGAATACGCCGAACAGGGACTGCTTCTGATTTTAGCCATATCCATCATAATTCCAATCATCAGCATACCCTTCATCAAGCCCATATGCGTAATGGCCAATATTGGAGAGTACAGCAATATGATATATGCCTATCTTGCACCCTCCCTCGGCTTCATCATATTAATCATGATGAACAACTACTTTTCAGCGATTCTTGGAAGTGAAGGCGACACCAAAAGGGCAACCCTAATAATCATAGCGGGAAACATCTTAAACATCGTTTTGGACCCTATATTGATTTTCCATCTGAAGATGGGGATGCTTGGAGCAGGATTTGCAACAATGATTGGATGCGGGCTGTCATTTATATTGTTCATCTATCTGTATTCCATCAGGAAGGACACATTGGTCAAAATCCGCATTAAAGGATTTAATATAGATACAAAAATCCTAAAGGAAATTATCATATTGGCAATCCCGATTATCCTTGACGGAGTCATACTGAGCTTTCTTGGAATTGTCGTCACATATTGCCTCAACATCTACGCAACCCCAATCGCCGTGTTTGCATACATCATAATGCTCAATATCCAAACAACAGTCTTCACCCCAGTTCAAGGCATTTCAAAAGGGTTATGCATTGTGACAGGGCATCTGGCAGGTGCAAAAAGATTCATTGAGCTTAGAATGACCATAAGAAAAATATTCACACTTGGATTGATACTTGCAGTATTGATTGCTCTTTTACTCGCAATATTCCACAATCCAATCATATCACTCTTTTCATCGGAATATCTTGTTGTGCGCGAAGTCAGGAACATGCTTATGTTTGTTGTAATCTGCATAATCACGTTCCCAATAATAATGGGATGCAGCTTTGTATTTTTAGGTCTTGAAAAGAGCCTCTACACACTGATATTCATAATAGTAAATCTGGTTACCCTCGTGACATTCATAGCAATATTCACCCATATCTTAGGCATGAGCAGCTTTGGAGTATTTTTGGCAGTTGCATTGAGCAATATTATTGAAGCCGCAGCAATGCTTTTAGTGCTCAGAAAAATGCTCAATACAAGAATCGCCACATATGAGACCGTAAATGAAGCCCAAATGGCTTAAGCAAACTGCCGGTTCATGACAATATACTTCTTCTACCCATCGGCCTTGAATGATACTGAGAATATATGAAAAATGACAAAATGTATTAAATAGCAACAATATAATAACAATATCGATTTCAAGGTGAATATATGGAAGAGAAAACATTCACGGTATCCGAAATCAATGCCTATATCAGCAAAAAGCTGAAATTGGATTCGAAGTTGAAAAACATATGCATCAAGGGAGAAATCTCCAATTACAAAACATATCCCAGCGGACATAGCTATTTTACCCTAAAGGACGAGAAATCGCAAATCCCCGGGGTGATGTTTAAGGGCATGAGAGACAGATTCCAAAAATTTGTGCCTGAAAACGGTATGAAGGTCATCGTCAAAGGTAAAATCGAGGTTTATGCCAGAGACGGAAAATACCAGCTATATGCCACAAGAATCTATGAGGACGGCCTTGGAGATTTGCATATAGCCTTTGAGCAGCTAAAAAAAAGGCTTGAAAAAGAGGGTCTCTTCAAGGAGGATCACAAAAAGGCCATACCGAAATATCCTGAACGGATTGGAGTCGTCACGGCACGAACCGGAGCTGCCGTAAGGGACATCATCACAACCATCAAAAGGAGATATCCCATCTGCAAAATTCTGGTCTTTTCAACGCTTGTTCAGGGGGACCAGGCCGCACCGCTGATTGTCAGACAAATCAAAAATGCTGAAAACTACGATTTGGACACTTTGATTGTCGGCCGTGGAGGGGGAAGCATTGAAGATCTGTGGCCTTTCAATGAGGAAATCGTAGCACGTGCGATTTATGACTGCAGAATTCCAGTCATAAGTGCAGTCGGCCATCAAATCGACTACACCATAGCGGATTATGTTGCAGACAAAAGGGCCGCAACGCCAACCGCTGCAGGCGAAATTGCAGTGCCCGAGCTAAGCGCCCTCAAAGACAATGTGAACCAGCTGAACAGCAGGGCAAACAACTCAATCAAGGACAGGATAACGCTAAACAGAACAAGACTGAACAATATCTGCGGCAAGAATGTCATGAAGAATCCGGAATCAATTTATGAGATTAAATCCATGAGCCTGGACAACCTGATTGACAAGCTAAGCTTTTCATCCAAAAGCATTGTCAATGAGAACAGAAACAAGCTAATCAGGCTGGAAAGCTCTGCAATTTTTAGAAATCCGGAATCAATGCATAAATTCAAAAGGAACAGACTGGACAATATCGTCAACAAGCTAGATTTCACAGCGAAAAATCTTATTAACGAAAACAAAAACAGGCTATTTAAGATTGAAAATTCCCATGTCCTGAAAAACCCGGAAATGATTATCAAGCCAAAAGAAGACAGATACATGAAGAACTATAACAAATTGGAAGTTTTAAATCCATTTAAAACATTGAAGAGAGGTTATGTTATAGCCAAAACCAAGGACAAAGTAATATCCTCTTCAAAGGATGTTGAAGTTGGAGATGAAGTTGACATAGAATTTGATGACGGAACTGTTAATACAAAGGTGATATAATGGAAAACTTAAGTTTTGAAGAAAGTCTAGAGAAATTAGAAGAGATTGTAAATAAATTGGAAAGCGGAGACGTGCCATTGGATGATGCGATTGAAGAGTTCAAGAATGCAATGGATTTGGTCAAAATCTGCAATGACAAGCTGAACTCCGCCGAAGAGTCAATTGCAAAGATAGTTGAAGATAACGGAGAACTGATTGAATTCAACTCTAACGATTGAAATAGTTAATCCAATACTCCAATAATGTTCTTATTGGATGACTACTACTTTTTTCTTTTATTTGAGATGCCAAACTATAGGCATCTTCCCTTTCAATCAGATTGTTTTCCACCTCATCAATCAGATTCAAGATTGAAGTTGTGATGGCAACATTTTCCTGATTTCGCGCATCAACCTGCAACTGCCTTATGAATTCGAACTTATTCTCGTCTAGATTATCATAAAACTCGTTGATGTCCAATGTGAATCTGTTGAGGCGAACCAAAGCATTAGATTGGGATTTACTTGTAATCCAAACCTGCTTTCGGATGGCTTTTGTAACCGACTCGATAACTGCCTCACCAATCAGCTCGCCAAGTTTCGAGTGCTTGCCGGCATTCGTTAGCATGTTCTCGGATTCAGGATTTGAAAATATGCAAACACCATCGGTTCCCGTTCCCGTTGCATATCCATTGGAATACTGTGAAGGGATTTTAAGATTATCCAATGCCACCGATTTTGCTTCTGTAGCAGTCATGAATGCTTCAAGCAATGTTTCATGGGCCAGACAACAGTTTAAAAGCAGAATGGTATTTATCGTACCGAATTTTCCGTTTTCCTCATAATATGATGAGGGATCTCCTGCCCTTGAGGCATTTGTCCTGACACCCGCCGTCGTGATGGCAGTGACTTCAAGATTTCTGAATGATTTTGTGACAATGCTGAGGCTTTCCATTCGAGCCAATGTAATCAGGGCAGTGGAATTGTCAGAATCTACGTCCAAATCCAGGCATCGCTGAGTCAGATACTCACAAACATCATGACTTTCCAGATAATCAATGTTGTGCTGTGAGAGATGGTGGTTAAAGACGCTTCGATAATTGCTTGAATACCCTCCGTTCAACTTGGATGTGGATATTCCATTACGCCTATGAGAAAAATTAATTAGAATAGTGTCTTTTAAATAAAAAATTTCATCATCATCAGATGTTTTAAAAATGAGTCTGTTTGAATACATAAAAAAAAGAAAAAGAGTGATGTAAAAGAATTTACATCATTGGAGGCATTCCGCCAGCCATGGATGGGTCCATACCCATGTCTTCAGGGCCTTTTGTGGATGCAATTACATCATCGATTCTTAAAATCATTTCAGCTGCTTCGGATGCAGATTGGATAGCTTGTTTTTTGACACGTTTTGGTTCAATTACACCAGCTTCCTTCATGTCTGAAACTTCGCCGGTGAATACGTCTAATCCCATGTAGAATGAGTCTTCTTGTGCTGCTCTTAAATCCACTAAGGAGTCGATGCTGTCTAAACCTGCGTTTTCAGCTAAGGTTTTTGGTACGATTTCTAAAGCTTCTGCGAATGCGTTTACAGCTAATTGTTCTCTTCCGGAAATGGATTCTGCGTAGTCTTTGAGTTTTTTAGCCATTGCGATTTCAGGAGCTCCTCCACCTGCAACAACCTTGTCGTCTTCGACGGTAGCTGCAACTACACCAATTGCGTCTTCGATTGCTCTTACGATTTCGTCGACGATGTGTTTGGTACTTCCCCTTACGAATAAGGTTACGGATTTTGCGCCGGAGCATTCTTCTACGAAGATCATTTCTTCGCCGGAAATCTTTCTTTCTTCGACGGTTCCTGCAATACCTAAGTCGTCAGCGGTCAGGTCATCGAGGTTGGTGATGACGCTTGCGCCGGTTGCTCTGGATAATTTTTCGATGTCAGATTTTTTGACCCTTCTAACTGCTAAAACGCCTGCTTTGGACAGGTAGTGTTGTGCTAAGTCATCGATACCTTTTTGTGCGAAGAGTACGTTTGCGCCTGCATCGACGATTTTGCCGACCATGTCTTTGACCATTTTTTCTTCCTGTTCGATGAAAGCTTGCATTTGAGCAGGATCAGTGATTGTGATTTCAGCGTCCATTTCGGTTTCTTTGACTTCTAATGGAGTGTTGATTAATGCGATTTTTGCGTCTTTGATTTCTGATGGCATACCTGGGTGTACTCTTTCCTTGTCTACGATTACACCTTCAACTAAGTTGGATTCTTCGACAACTGCTCCGTCCTTTTTCTCGATTTTGATGTTGTCGGTATCAACTGTGCCGTCTTCTTCTGCAACTGCTTCTACAGCATCTACAATTAATTTTGCTAATGGTTCACGTGCAGCTTCGGTTCCTTTACCAGTCATTGCGGTCATTGCCACTTTGAGAAGGATTTCGGAATCGACATCATCGATTGCAATTTGGTCTAAAATTTCCTGTGCTTTTTCTGCTGCTTTTCTGTATCCCATTGCAATGATTGTTGGGTGGATGTCGGAATCTAGTAATCCTTCGGATTTTTTCAATAATTCTCCAGCAATGATAACTGCAGTGGTGGTTCCGTCACCGACTTCGTCTTCTTGGGTTTTTGCAACTTCCACGAGCATTTTTGCTGCAGGGTGTTCGATATCCATTTCTTTGAGGATGGTTACACCGTCGTTTGTTACTACAATGTCTCCAAGTCCGTCAACTAACATTTTGTCCATTCCTTTAGGACCTAAAGTAGTCCTTACGGTTTCAGCCAATACCTTACCGGCTAAAATGTTATTTCTTTGTGCATCTCTGCCGACAGACCTGTTAGTACCTTCAGGTAAAATAAAAATTGGTTGTCCTTGTGCCATAAATAATCACCTTTTTTTAATTTTCAAATAATTAGATCAGTTTTATAATATCAACATGAAAAAATAAGTTTATAGTGTTGACAAAACCTTTCTACTTAATACATGAGTTTGAGGTTATATAAATACTTTGTGGTATAAAGTAAATTCAAGTAAGAAAAAGAATCAAAGGAAAAATGCATGGAAAATAACCACCACAATTATCGAAATAATGATTGATTATATTGAAAGTTACCATGCAACTTACAGAATTATCAATGAATACATTGGATATATGGAATGACCATCTTAAAATTTAGGAATATTGTTGGGATAGATAGATGTCAATGCACAATGATTAAAAAAATAAAAAGATTAGAGGTAGAAGCATCTACCTTGACTTTTTCTCCAATCTGAATGGTGGAGTGGTCTCTTGAGTCTCATAAGCTTCCTGCTCTTCCTGCAATTCATTGAAGAAGGCATTGATTTCTTCTAACCTTTTGATTTTGTCATCCTTTCTTTGAAGCTCATTTTGAAGTCTCAAGTAGTCTTCACGTGAAACAGTCTGTTCCTTCAGATATCTTAGTTCACTTTCACGGGCATTAAGCTCGGTCTGCAGCTGGTTTTGAAGATTAACATAATCCTCTTTAGGAATTGACCTTTCCCTGAGATACTTGATTTCGCTGTCCCTTGCATCGATTTCGGTGTCAAACCGGGTCTTGAGGGAAACGTATTCTTCACGAGGAACGGTGCTTTGCTGCAAGTTTTCAATCTGGCTGTCCAGGGTCTTGATTTCTGAATCGAATTTGGACTGCAGATCATCATAATCGGATTTAGGGATAGTTTCTTCCTTTAGATTGTCGATTTCGACATTCATCGCATTGATTTCGGATTCGAATTGAGTTTGAAGGGATATATATTCATCTTTAGGGATTGTTTGCTGTTTTAAAATGTCTAACTCATTATTAATTTGCTCAATTTCGCTTTCCTTGATGCGAATCTCGTTGTCCTTAAGCTCGATTTGCTTTTCAAGCTCCAAAATCTGGGCCTGTGACTCAACATCGTTTTCCAATTTGATTACTTTAATCTTATATTCATCAATTGTTCTAGAAAGAGTATTAATTTGGGCTTCTTTTTCTGCAATGCTTTTGTAGGACTCATTCAATCTTTCGTTTACATCGGACAGTTCCTTTTTCTTGTATTCACGGAGCTGTTCTGCAAAGTATTCCTTTATTTCGTCAAGAGAATTGTTCACATAATCAAGTTCATAAATCCTGTCCTCTTGATTCTTGATGAGAATATCCTTTTCATCCATCTGTTTTTTCAAAAGATTTATTTCGTCTTCAGCTTTGAATTTAATAACAGAAACTTCTTTTTCCTTATCTACAATGTCTTGTTCGAGTTCTTTTATCCTTTGTGGAGTGTTATCATTTGCTCGTTCCACTTCGAGCTCAGTTAGTTCATACTTTAGCTGATTAAGCTCTAATAGGCAAGACCGAATTAAAGATTGTAGAGTATCTTTTTCAGCATCAATTCCTATTTCCATTCTATCCCTTAGTTAACATTTTATCCCAATATCGGTTTCAAATTATTAATTTTTTATTAATTTGAAAACTCCGATATATTGTACAATATATTTCCTTGATATAAAATATTTCTTTTATACTATTTAAATTAAACCCTTAAATTAACCGAAAAATAAAACAAATAACATACAGAAAACAAATGGAAAAATTAGAAAAAATTAAAAAAAATAGAAAAAATAAATGGATAAAATTAGAGTATTTTATCATTTATCAATTCAGCATTTAATATTGATGCTCCTGCTGCGCCACGAATGGTATTGTGACCAACTAAAACATATTTGAAACTATTGTCAAATGCTGCATCTTTTCTGAGTCTTCCGACAGTTACAGCCATACCATTGCTTGCATTTCTGTCCATTCTTGGCTGTGGCCTGTCTGATTCCTCTTTGACAATTACTGGATTTTCAGGAGCGGAGAATAGATTTAACTTTTGTGGCAAACCTTTAAAGTTTGACATTTTGTCACTCACATCAGCAATGTCAAAATCATCAGCCAACTCAATGAATACCGCTTCTGTATGACCATCAATAACAGGCACCCTGTGACATGATGCACTCAATTTGAAATCTGCATTGACTACGTCATTGCCATCATATTTGCCCAGCAGATATAATGATTCGCTTTCCATTTTTTCCTCTTCCCCACCGATGTAGGGAACAAGATTGTCCACAATGGCCATTGAAGGCACGCCGTTATATCCTGCACCGGACACAGCCTGCATGGTTGATACCCTCACGGACTTTACATCGAAATTGTCGACAATAGGCTTCAATGTCAATGCCAATGCAATTGTTGAACAGTTTGGATTGGTTACAATGAATCCGTCCCAGTCATTTTCCTTTTGCTGGGCATCAATCATGTCCAGACATTCAGGATTGACTTCGGGAATTACAAGAGGAATGTTTTTCTTCATCCTGTGTGCGCTTGCATTGCTTGCAACGACATATTCCTTAGCATATTCCTTTTCAACGGTAAGCGCAAAATCGGCCGGAAGGGATGAAAATACGATATCCACATCATCATCCATAGCCTTAGGATCGGTTTCAATGACTTCAATATCCTTTACGGACTCTGGCATCTCATTGTCCATATACCAAGTTGTAGCGTCCTCATATCTTTTTCCTGCGGATCTTGAAGAAGCCGCAAGTGCAGTCACCTTAAAATCAGGGTGATTCTCGAGCAACTGAATAAACCTTTGGCCAACCATTCCGGTTGCGCCAAGTACTCCCACATTTACCATATATAACACCTATTCTAATCCTAAAACATCATTCATGCTGCTGACAATACCTTTTTCAGCATTTGGAATGTATCTGATGGCTCTTATTACACCAGCTATGAACACTTCCCTTGTATGTGCCTGGTGCTTGAGCTCTATTCTTTCACCGTCACCGACAAACATTACTGTGTGGTCACCGACAATGTCCCCTCCACGGATTGCGTGTACACCGATTTCATCGGCGGTCCTTTTTCCGACCAAGCCGTGTCTTCCATAGACTCCGACCTCTTCAGGGTCACGGCCAAGCTCTTCGGCTATAACCTCAAATGCTGTCACAGCTGTTCCGGACGGGGCGTCCTTTTTCTGATTGTGGTGAGCTTCAATGATTTCAATGTCAAAATCATACAACAATGGAGCAAGCTTCTTTAGGGTGTTGAAGAATACATTTACCCCGATTGCCATGTTTGATGATATTACTGCAGGAACGTTGTTGTCCTTGACGTTCTTTATGTTGGACTGCATCTGCTCCTCGTCGAAACCAGTGGTTCCGACAACTATTCCAACACCGCATGATGTTGCGGTCTTGATTGTCTCGACTGCTGCGTGAGCGATTGTAAAGTCGACCAATACGTCAGGGCTTGATGCCTTAAGGGTTTCCTCAAGCTTTTCGGAGCCGACGATTTCAACACCAATCTCATCGATTCCAGCCTGAAGGCCTGCATCTTTTCCTGCCAATGAAGTGTTCGGCATTTCGATAGCCGCAACGACTTCCATGTCTTCCTGTTCTGTGATTTTCCTAATGATTCCGGAGCCCATTCTACCTGCAGCCCCGGTTACTGCTACTCTAATCATATTATTACCCAATTAAATTAATTCAGAATCTTTCAATGCTTTTTTAAGAACTTCAAGATTTTCCGGCCTCATTTCAGCTAAAGGTTGTCTTAACGGTCCGGATGGCAATCCCATAAGGTTCATTGCAGTTTTGACAGGAACCGGATTGCTTTCAATGAACAATGCCCTAATCAGTTCGACCATTTCATAGTGGAGCTCCATTGCCCTTGCATAATCATCATTCAAGACGCTGTCAACCATCAGAACCATCCTTCTTGCATCGATGTTGGCTGAAGCTGAAATCACACCTGTTGCTCCGACCGCCATGAGAGGCAGTGTCAGGGAGTCTTCACCTGAAAGGATGTTGAAGTCATCTTCAAGTCCTTCATGGGAAAGTGCCTTGTAGATGTCTGATGCCTTGTCGACGCTTCCGCTGGCCTCTTTGACTGCATCGATACCGTCGATTTTTGCCAATTCCACAATGGTGTTGACATCCATGTTGATTCCGGTACGGGATGGCACGTTATATGCAATGATTGGAATGTCAACGGCTTCTGCAATGCTTCCATAATGCTCAATCAGGCCTTGAGGTTGAGGCTTGTTGTAGTATGGAGTAATCAGCAATGCGGAGTCAGCTCCGGCATCGTAAGCGTATTTTGTCAGGGAAAGTGCTTCTGAAGTGGCATTACTTCCGGTTCCGGCTACGGTTTCGACTCTGCCATCAACTTCATCCACCAATATGTCGATGATTTTCTGATGTTCCTCATGGGTTACTGTAGCGGACTCACCGGTAGTGCCTGCACCAACCAAACCATTTACGCCCTTTTCGATTAGATAGTTTATGTTTGACCTAAAACCTTCTTCATCAATTTCTCTGTCTTCTGTGAATGGAGTTACCATTGCAACATATGTTCCTTCAAATTTCATTCTAAAACCTCGTTAATTAATTCGCGTGCTTTTTCACCATCTTCCCAGTTAACAAATAATACGACTGCTGTTTGTGATGAAATAATTTCGACAATGTTGATGTCATTTTTTCTGAGCGGTTCTGTAATATCTGAAATTATTCCCGGAGTGTCAATAATATCAGGGCTTACAAATGTGATCATTGCTGTGTCTCTTCCCAATGACAGGGAACTCAATACATCAGTGTCCACAACTACCTGATGCAATAAGTGGTATGCCTTGTTGGAGTCTGACTTGTCTACAAATGTCGTGATTGAATTCTGGCCTGCTGAAATTCCAAAGATGTTGATGTCAGAATCGGCAAGCTTTCCGGACAGATTTGCAATAAGGCCTGTTTTTTTAAGCATTGCTTCGCCAACAATGGCTATAAGTGAAATAGGGTTCTTGTACATGGTTACGCACTTCAACATGTCTCCTTCAAAGGGGCCTACGATACGGGTTCCCTTCGAAGACAGGTCTCCATGTGCGAAATTGATAATTTTTGCAGAAATGGATGGATCTTTATACTTCAATGCATGAGGATGGAGGACCTGTGCTCCATGGGTGGCCAAATCTCTCATTTCCTCAACTGATATCTCGTCTAACAGCTGAGCCTCCTCAATCTTGTTGGGATCTGTTGACATCACTCCCTCGACATCGGTTACGATGACAACTTCGGTTGCATCAAGGCAATGTCCTAAAAGAAATGCTGTGATGTCGCTTCCACCCCTTCCGAGAGTGGTGACCTCACCGCTTGGACCCTGTCCCAGAAATCCGCAGACAACTGGTATGATTCCCTGATTGACAAGGTTCTTGATTCCTTCTGCCCTTTTGGTTGTGGTATTGAAGTCTATGCTTGCCTCAAGGGAATTGGAATCGGTTACAATCGGCCATAACTCATGATACGGATCAATATACTCAGACTTGACTCCTAAAGATTCAATAGTTGCTGAAAACAATCTGACACTGGTCAATTCGCCCATAGCCATTATTTCTGCCTTCTGCTTATCGGTCAAACCAGCGCCAACAGCTGCATCAGATAATCCGATGAGTTCGTCAGTGGTCTTGTTCACCGCTGAAACTACAACTACTACCTGATTTCCTTTCATATACTCATTTACCACGGACTGCGCCGCTTTTTTAATCCTGGAACCATCGCCAACCGATGTTCCACCAAATTTTGCTACTATCAAATCCATTTAAGTTCACCTATTTCCTAAAAAGTATTACTTGACATTCTGTTCAGTACCCTGACTAAACAAAATATACATATATATTTTTATTTAATCGTATTAATATACTTTAATTAAAATATCAGTGAGAATAATTAAAAAAAGATGTAAATTAAAAAAAAGGGTTTATAAAAAAAGTGGTAAAATATGAAAAAAGCTTAGTCTTGGGTTTGTTCTAACCTTACAAGCCTTGTAACATATCCTGCAATTTTATTTCTTAAATGTTTAGTACTTACGGTAGAGTATTCCTGTACTAATTTCTTATTTTCTTCAAAATCAGTAGTGAAAACACCTTTGTGAGTTTCAATAAGTTCTTTTGCTAAACGTTTAACAAATGAAGTTCTAATATTGCCCATCATCATTCCTCCTTAAAATTTCTTTCTGCTCATTTTTACTTAAAATTGTTAGCATGTTTACGATTTGATCAATAATATCAACATCAAGGTCCTTTTCCCGGGCCAGTCTCTCGATTTTTTCATGAACTATCTTTTCTCGATTCTCGTCATAAATCGGCATTCCAAGATATTGCTTGGAAAACACAATGCCCTTCGCAAGAGAAGTTCTCTCGGAAATCAAATCACATAACTCATTATCAATTTCATCGATACGCATTCTGGATTCTTCGAGAAGTATTTTTGCCTCTTCCTCATTTTCAAAAGATATGTTGTCATCATTACTTTTCAAAAAATCACCAAATTGATAATAATATAATTTATTGAAATCATAGTATATAAACTATATGCCCTCTTTTTAAATTAGACAAAAATTCGGACAATTACAGCAAACAACATCCATCATTATCGGTGACGGTTTCAATTACCTGACCATCATATTTGCTCCATGCATCCTGGACACTGCCTGTCGAATCCTCATCAACGACTGCAAAAAAGGCGGATCCAGTTCCTGAAAGGCCGGATGCGGATGCTCCTGCCTGAAGGGCGTCAATCGCTATTGCTGAATCAAAGCCCAGTGCTGATGCATAAATCAGTCCGTTCAAGTTGATTGCCCTGAAGTAATCCCTTCTGGATGCAAAATCGTATGCCGTTTCGACCAGAGGCGCCATGACCCTCATGCGCTCCACATCCGAATCGCCGGATTTTGAATGGAAATCAGGCATGTAAATCAGAATGTCATGCTCATCCATCCTTTCTTTTATGATGAATTTCCTGTTCCGGTTGTCTGTTACGACGACCCCTCCGAAGTATGAGGCGGTCGCATCATCAAAGGAGCCTGTGATTGTGACGCCCGCATCAAGGGATGCGTCAATTGCCATGTTGATTGTCTCCAAATCCGTCAACGGCTTCAGGCCGAATTCCTCTGCTATGATTTGCGAAGTTATCTTGACGATTGCATTCGACGAAGCGCTGCTGCTTGAAAGGCCTGATGCCATTGGAAGACTTGATTTGGTCTTCAGACTGATGCCAAAATCCTCACCGCCAATATCATAATGGTTGAAAACCTTCTGAACGCACAGTTCCATTAGTTTGGTGTCTGCCCCAACATCATTGGCACATTCGATGCCCTTTGAGATTGATTTTGCCTCACATCTGATATCCAATCCGATGCCGAACGCAGAGCCGAATCCCGTGGCGATGGCATTGATTATCGTTGCTGATCCCGGAGACCGGACCATCTTTTTCATATTTTCAGCTCCGGATATGGGATGTCGACGACAGAAAAGTCCAATGCCCTCTTTCTTGCATTCATTGACAGGACAAGCCTTAAGTTTTCATCATTGACAAGCCTATCAATCGCCAAAGCTATTGATGAAATTTTAGTTGGGTCGACCAGCAGGCCCACATCGTCATTGATTATTTCGGTGATGCCTCCGACATCGCTTCCGATAACCGGCTTTCCGCAGGCCAAAGCCTCAATCAAAACCAGCCCGAAACTTTCCGAAAATGACGGCAAAATCAAAACGTCACAACTTGGAATGATGTCTTCAACATCATCTCGAGCCCCGGTAAATATCACGTCACGAATGTTTTCATCTTTAACCTTCTTTCTGAGGTTTTTAAACAAAGGTCCATCACCGACAACCACCAGATAATAGTCGCTGTTGGCTATCTTTTTGGCTTCAAGAAGCGATTCGACATTCTTCCTTTTAATCAAATTGCCGACGAATAGGACAATCGGCTTATCGGTCAGCCTATGTTCCATTCTAAATGAATCGTTAGGCCGATTTGAAAATTTATTAATGTCAACGGAGTTCCATGAAAGCCTGGTTTTGTTGGCTATGCCCACAACGCCCGTTGCAATTATCTCATGCCTCAATGCATTGCTCACTGCAAAAACGCCATCAGCCTGTTCCAATACCTTCCTGATTGTCGAACGCATGAATGACTGGTTTTTATATAATTCGAACATGTCAGAACCGTGTGCGGTCACATATGTCCGGATTCCATGTTCCTTTCCGGCCTCAACAGCAGCCGCCCCTGCAGGAAACAGGTAATGGCCATGGATGATGTCTATGTCTTCCGTTTCTATAAGTTTGCCCAATGCCTTTTTGGCATTCTTCTTGAACATCAATCCCCTGACTCCCTTGATGCTGAGCCCCTTTGTGCCAATGACATGGATTCCGTCAATGTCTCGGAGCCCCTTGTGGGGATAAGTAACTACATAAACCTCATGGCCCATCTCGACCAGTCTCTTTGATAATGTATGAATATGAACGCCAACCCCTCCGACATGGGGAGGGAACTGGCCAACCATTGCTATTTTCATAAAACTAAACTCCAAAATTCACTATATATTATATAATGAAATTATTGTTTAAATAAATATGCAAAATTGGCGAAATTTGAATGATGATATTCAGTTGCAAATGTTAAAAAGAGTAAAATCAAGAGAGCTGAACCCCCTTAATCAGTGAAAATCTCATCATACTCTACATCCATTCCAATACGCATGTAGAAATTATGAATTATCGTCCTACCAGTTGAATCCAATGATTTCAAAAGGTATTTTAATAACTACCCCAACCAATAATCCTGTTTACACTTTTAAAAACTGAAAAGTTATTATGTAGTCTAAACACCTCCCATATAGTATGGTATGATTGAAAACAAATCATATACTAAATGTATTAAATAACATAATACTAAGTTTTTAGTTTTGACATACACCAATGGCAATATAATTGAATTGAATCCAATTGCTATTAAAAGGAATAATATTGAAAAACCATATGCTGGTATGTGAACGAGTGAAAAAAGTATTTGTGATATGATTATGGCCACAATAATAGCTGCTTTTCTACCTATTGACTTGTATAAATATGCCGTTGCGATAATCAATGGTATGAATTTAATTAGTTCCTCACCCCATAATTGTATTACCAAACGTATAATCATTGAAAACGGCGAACCATTCACTGCACTGTCAGTTAGCACAGGCACTCCCAATAAAGAAATAATATTGTTGCCTATAACTCCCAATACCACCATCATTATAAAACCGATTATCACTATTAAAATATCTTTAGGTTTAGGTTTTCTGAAAATATTTGACATGTCATCTTTAAATACATACACTATAGTTAATAATGGTGCAAGGGCAACAATCAATGCTTTAAGAAATTCATTGCCCGTAGGAGGTATTATGAATGGTGTTGCGGCCGCTATAAAAAATCCGATTAGTAAAATTACCACATTTTTTGTTGTGAACCTATAGTCGCCATTAAGAAATGGCAAATCATATTCCTTATCTTCCAACTTAAAAAAATCATTTGTCATTTTAAAACTCCCAAAAATTTTTGTGACATCCAATATGTTTTTGCATTTTTAATAATATTAATTCTTTTTAAAATTTACATAGTAATTTTTTCTTTGTTATGTTTATTCTACTATTGAAAATTGAATATTTTTTAATAG
>CACWUH010000003.1 GCA_902764015.1 uncultured Methanobrevibacter sp.
ATATCCAAAAGAAACTCAAGGAATTCGACCTGGAAGTGGATTTCGAATTGAAAAAGGGTTGTTTGGGTATTCTCGGCCCTTCAGGCTGCGGCAAGAGTATGACCTTGAAATCAATTGCAGGCATAGTAAATCCGGATAAGGGCGTTGTTAGCTTGACCACAGATGAGGAGATGGTCTATTTTGATTCTTCAAAAAAGATCAATTTGAAGCCTCAAAAGAGAAATGTGGGATACCTCTTTCAGAATTATGCCTTGTTTCCAAACATGACCGTTGAGGAAAATGTCGCTATAGGCCTTTCCAAAGACGATGATGAAAAGAGAGCCTCCGAAATGATCAAGCGCTTTCGTCTGGAAGGCTTGGAAAAGAGATACCCAAGGCAACTGTCCGGAGGCCAGCAGCAGAGGGTTGCTCTAGCCCGTATATTGGCGTACGGTCCTGATGTGATTCTCTTGGATGAGCCATTCAGTGCCATGGATTCCCACCTTAAAGAGCAGCTGCGTATAGAGCTTGTCAATATGCTGAAGGATTTCGACGGGTTTTCCGTTCTTGTCACCCATGACCGTGACGAGGCATTCCAGTTCTGTGATGAGCTGATACTGTTGGATGAGGGTAAAGTCATCGCGAAAGGAGCCACCCATGAGGTATTCGAAAATCCCGGAAGGGTTCAGGTTGCAAGGCTTACCGGATGCAAGAACATCTCAAAAATAGAAATGATTGATGAATATCATCTCAAGTCACTTGACTGGGGAGTCGAATTCGAAGTTTCCGAAAGGATTTCTCCCAACATCACCCATATCGGAATAAGGGCGCATGATTTTTCTCCTGCAGAAAAGGATGACTTGAATGTGATTGATGCTGCAGATTCAACCAAACTGGAAAAGCCTTTCGAATGGGAGATAACCTTGGCAAATGGTTTGTGGTGGAAATGCGACAAGCAGATTCATGAGCATGAGTTTGAGATTCCAGATTATCTGAAAGTTGATCCTAAGGACATAATCCTGTTGGAGGAGTAGGTTTCTAATATTTGAAGCAATCTTCCTGATGGTTGTCAATCACTCCGATGGATTCGAGATAGGAGTAGATTATTGTCGGGCCAACGAATTTCATTCCTCTTTTTTTCAAATCCTTTGAAATGGTCTTCGACAAATCGGATTCGGTTAAAAATTCTGCCTTTATGATTTCGCCATTCGTAAATCTCCAGATGTATTCGTCAAAGCTTCCAAATTCTTTTTGAATTTCGATAAATACTTGGGCATTGTTTATTGCCGAGGTGATTTTGCCCTTATGGCGGATGATGCCTTCGTTCAGCCGAAGCTCCTCAACCTTGTCGTCATCATAGTTGGCCACCTTTTCAACGTCAAAGTCATCGAAGGCCTCCTTGAAGTTTTCACGCTTTTTGAGTATTGTAATCCAAGATAATCCTGCCTGAAATGACTCCAAAACAAGCATCTCAAACAGCATCCTGTCATCATGGGTCGGAACTCCCCATTCCTCGTCGTGATACCGTATATAGATTTCATCGTTTCCTGCCCATGTGCATCGATTTTCTGTCATGAGAATAATTATTATTGACATTGCTTAAATAGTTATTTCAAATCTTTTTTTGGTGTGTGCATTTTCCTTTGATGTGAATTTTAGGAAAAAACACGACATTTTTCTTAGATTCTTTAAGAATCTTGGAATATATTTCAAAAACCAACATATTAATTAAGTATCTACTATAAAATAATATAAAGAGGAGAGTATTGCTATGACTAAAATAGGTATGGGAATGATGAGGCTTCCGCTTCTGGATCAAAATGACCAGACAAGCATTGACTATGAAATGGTAAACGAGATGGTGGATGCATACATGGATGCAGGATTCAACCATTTTGACACTGCATTCGTCTACCATGAAGGCGTTGGCGAGCCGGCATTCAAGAAATGCGTTGTTGACAGGTATCCTCGCGATGCATATAAGATTGCCACAAAACTGCCGTTGTTTGTAATCACAGAGGAATCGCAGCTTGAGCCTTTGTTTGCAAAGCAGCTCGAGGACTGCGGTGTGGACTATTTTGACTATTACATGCTGCACAATGTAAGCGGGTTTACAGAAAACGCTTGGAAAAATGTTGATTTGTACTCATTCATAGAAAGGAAAAAGCAAGAAGGCAAAATCCGGCATATCGGACTGTCCACCCACGGAAATTCCGAATTTTTAGAAGAGATTTTGTTCGAGCATCCTGAATTGGAATTTGTCCTTCTTCAAATCAATTATCTTGACTGGGAGGATGAAAATATCGAGTCAAGAAAATGTTTGGAGGTTGCAAGAAAATATGGTAAGCAGGTAATGATTATGGAGCCCTACAAGGGAGGATTTCTGGCCGATGTTCCTGAAGACGCCGAAAAGTTGATGAAGGACTATAATCCCGACAGGTCAATAGTCTCATGGGCTATGAGATTTGTGGCCAATCTGGATGTATGTGTTGTCCTAACCGGCGCAAGCACATTGGAACAGGTTGAAAATAACATTGAGGAGTTCAAAAATGCGGACCCGTTGAATGATGAGGAGATGGAAATCCTTGAAAGTGTTTCACAAATCATCAACGACAACATCACCGTGGACTGCACAAAATGCAGGTATTGCGTCGATTCATGCACTGAAGAGATTGATATTGCAAGGCTGTTTGATTTATACAACAAGCATAAGCTTCTTGATATTGATCAGTGGACGCCCCATGGAAATGCCTATCTGAACTATTCCAAGCTTGATGGTGTGGGAATAGCTTCCGATTGCATTGAATGTGAAGCATGCCTTGAGGAATGCCCTCAAAAAATCAATATCCCTGAAGTTCTCAAGGATGTTGCAAAAACTTTTGAAACCGAAATCTATGGATTCACAGAATAATCCATATTTTTTTAATTTAAGTAATCTTTAATAACAATTAATTATATATTTATAAATAGTTAATTTATTGAAGGTTTTTAACATGATACCTGGTATGAATAAAAAACAAATGAAGCAGATGGAAAGACAGATGAAAAAGATGGGCATGAAAATGGAGGATCTTCCAGGTGCCCTTGAAGTCATCATCCGTTTTGAAGATAAGGAATTGATTATAGACAATCCTAGCGTTAGTTTAATGAATGTGATGGGTCAGGAAACCTACCAGATTGAAGGAAAGGCTCGTGAAGTTGAATTGGAATATGAAATTGAAATTCCAGATGAGGATGTTGAAATGGTGGCCAACAGCGCAGGAGTTTCCCAAGACGAAGCAAGGCAGGCCCTAGAGGAATGTAAAGGGGACCTTGCAGAAGCCATCATGAAATTGAACCAATAGATAACATGACATTAATTGCACACATTTCCGATTTGCATATATCAAACGCGACATTTGATGAAGAGATGTTCCTTGCTGCAGTGGCCGAAATCAATAGCTTGCAGCCGGATATGGTGATATTGACCGGAGACATTACCGAAAACGGCTATTATGTGGAGTTTGAACAGGCAACAAAATATCTGGAAATGTTTGAAGCTCCATTGTTTGCAGTCCCTGGAAACCATGATGCCCGTAATCTTGGCTATCAAACATTTGAAGAGTTAATTGGTGAAAAGAGCTGGAAACTGACAATGGATGGCAATTTCACAGTGATGGGACTTGACAGCAGCTCTCCGGATGAGGACAAGGGCCATGTCGGAACCCCTCAGCACATGTGGCTGGAGCACCAGTTGGATGAATGTGTGATTAACGAAAATTTCTCAATTGTTGCCCTGCACCATCATGTTGTGCCGATTCCTCAGACTGGGCGTGAACGCAACGTATTGTCCGATGCAGGAGATATCCTGAAAACCCTGACAACCCATGAGGTCGATTTGGTTCTCTCGGGACACAAGCATGTTCCAAACATCTGGAAGATAAACGAAACCGTTATAGTCAATGCGGGCTCACTTTCTTCCATAAAACTCAGGGGAAAGAACAAAAACTCATATAACGTTTATAACATCTCAGATACTGAAATTGAGATTTATCTAAATGAAGTGAAAGGCGAAAGATTTCTGTTTGGAAAATATCCAAGGAATGTAATATAAATTAAATTTAAATATAAGAATAAAATATATATAATAAACTGAATTGAATTTTTAGGTGATATTATGAAAGTGGTCGTAGATGCTTCTAATGTAGCTCATCATGTTAAAAACCAAAGTGGGCAACCTCAGATGTCCAATATTCTTGCCGCTGTTAAAGCATTGGAAGAAAGTGAAGATGAATTTGTAATTATTGCTGATGCATCACTTCGTCATGATATTGATGATAAGGAAAAATTTGCAAAATTGCTGGAAAGCGATAACGTGGAAGAAGTTCCGGCCGGAAATGATGCAGATCATTTCATATTGGAAATTGCAACCCGTGAAAAAGCTAAGGTCTTATCAAATGATAAATTCAGAGATTATGCTGCTGAATTCAGAAACATCGCTTCAATGAGGATACCATTTATAATAGACCATGGCAGGCTCACGTTTGGAAAACCAAAAAAACCTAAAAAGGACAAAAACATCCTACAACATATTTGTGATGAAATTATCAAGGAATTGAACTTTAAAAAATGGGAAATCTACACCGGCAAGGAAGGTTTGGAAATTTCCCCATTAAACATAGCCAAACAGGCCATCATTCGTATCGACAATGAGAATAACGCAGAATCCAGACTGGAGAACATATTTGCCAAAATACCTATGTTCAACAAGATTGTGGAAATGGTGGATGATGTGGAAATCGCCGCTCCATATGTTATTTTCGTATTGGTACATCCTAAAGATTATAAGATTGCCGTTAAAAACGCAGGCAATATCTCAGTTACCGTTGCAGACAGATTAGGCCTTGAGAAAAAACCTCTAATCGCTGTAAGAAATGACTTGTTTACAAAACCGGGAACTTTCGAGCTGAACATCCTGCTTGCAGATGAAGTCACTGAAACTGCACCATATAACGTTCTTGTGCGCGTAAGTGAACATGATGAGGTGTTCATCAAAAGAAATTCCAGAAACATTGCAAGCACCATCGCTGGAAGACTCGGATCCTGGAAATTCCCGTTCGTATCCGTAAAGCCTGACATGTTTTTAGAAAAACCTGGAGACTTTGAAATAGAGCTTGAAAAAGGGGGAGACCTAGATGGTTAATAGCTTAACTAAGACGTTTATCCGACTCACCACCAAGCTCAATCCGATTGCAGTCGGAACAAAATTTTTTCCAACAAATTCATTGGAAACCGAGTATGTAGAACTATTCAATTATACTCAAACCATTCTATTTGAACTTGAAAAGGCTGAAATCACATCCGATACCATCTTACAAAATCTTATCCGTGATGTGGGGGCCGAAAACCTTCCGAAGGACTACACTTTCCATGAACTGAAACCTGCAGAAAATAGGATTGAAGAATATGCATTGGTAAGTAACATTATCATGGGCAGTGACCGTTATTTTTACATTGAACTTCCCCATCCTTCCCGCTTGATTGATATTTTTGTTAAAATCATTCAAAACGAAAAGGGAGAGATTGTGGAAAAGACAGCTACAGAACTGGTTGCCAAGATGCTGAGCAAAAACGATGCCATTCGTGTAGCTATTGAACTGATAGGAATCGGGTTGTCCGAGGGAATACAGGTAATTTCAGCTGTGGGAATGACCGGTGCCGCTTCAATTGAAAGGGCAATTCACTATACTCAGAGTGTCGGAAGCTTTCCGGGGATTGCATTTACCAAATTGGGCGGAGAATATGCATTGGTATTTGATTCACCTTTCCTGCTTCAGGAATCAAGGCCGGTCGATTTGGAAAATTATCTCTTCATTGACTTGATTGATTCCACTAAATTCATTAACAAAAATGGAAGGAATCAATTGGTGGAATTAATGACTGGCATTAAGAATTTCATCGAAAATGAATGTGATGGTGAACTTGAAGGCTACAGGGAAGGTGGGGATGATTTCATTGCGAAATTCCCATCAAAAGATTTGGCGATTCGTGCGGGACTTGATGCCGCTTGGTTTGCCCTAGATAATGGTGCAAAAATCAGGGCGGGCGTTGGAAGAAGCAGACGTGAAGCAGGTGAGAGGGCCCAGCTTGTAGATGATTTGGATTCGGCTGCTCCATTGTCACTAGTTGTTTTTGAATTGGCCAACGGTTTGTATGCTTACAATATTCCGTCAGAATTTACAAGAACCCTGATTAATTTGGTGGAAAATGAAAAGCCAAAATTGATTGGTGTATTCGCATTCGTATTCATATTTGCCTATGTGATGTCAATTTTGGGACTCGGAATGTTCAGTTTCATCGGGGTTATTTTAGCCCTTGTTTATGCGATTATCACTTAATGAATTAAGACGAGAAAGACCATGAGACGAAAAAAAGACGATAAAAGAGTTTTAAGATCAGGAAATGGTCGTCAAAATACTTCCAAAAGAAAATTCAGAAGAAATAAAAATAAGTTCAACAGTCGTCCGCCTCTGCCTAGGAACCAAAGGAATAGGATGCCTAAAACACCTAGAAGAAGTAGCGGAGCTCTCATGTTCATAGTGATACTTGCATTGGTGGCATTTGTCATAGGTGCCGGAATGGGTGTTTCTTTAAGTTTTGATGATGGCAGCGGTGGCGGCCAGGATCATTTTGAAAACGTGACTGAAGAAATGACCAAAAACGTAAACAACTCCAGTGTCGTTTTTGACATTGAAACCGATGGAATTGACTATAATGAAAATGGGTCTTCACAACTCAATTCGCAGTATTTGAAGTCTAATGAAGAAGAAACGTGATTTTTATGAATTTCATTAAGGAACTTGATGGAGGATTTTCAGTAATTGAAAATCTTAATGTATCAGGAGCTCGTGAAGGAAAATATGGTGTGAGCATAATTGTTTCACCGAACAGCACCGCATCTGCGGTTTTTACTTCAAATAAGGTAGTTGCTGCTCCTGTTAAGTATACTCAGAATGTTTTGAAAAAAGGCATTATTTCAGCTGTTTTTGTTAACAGTGGCAATGCCAACTGTTTTACAGGCGAGCAAGGATTTAAGGACTGTGAGACATTGGTCGAATTGGTGTCCAAGGATTTGAAGATACCAAAGGATGAAATAGCAATCTCTTCAACTGGTGTAATCGGCCGTGAAATGCCTATAGACATTATTTCCAAAGTGGCTTATGAATCATTGTCAAAGCTTGGAAACAATCCGGAAAACTCACTTGCGGCTGCAAAGGCCATCATGACAACAGATACATTTCCAAAGGAATGTGCAGTTGAAGTCACATTGACAACCGGCGAAACAGTTAGGATTGCGGGAATTACAAAAGGAAGCGGAATGATTGCTCCAAATATGGGCACCATGCTTTCATTTATCGTAACCGATGCGGTTGTTCCTGCAGATGAAATCAAAAAAGCGCTCCGGGCATCAGCAGACATTAGCTTCAACATGATTGTGGTCGATGGGGATGAAAGCACCAACGACACATGTCTTATGATGGCGAATGGTGCATCAGGAGTTGAAGTCGTAAAAGATGGAGAAATGGATTCAAACTTCCAGGAAGCCTTAAACTATGTGTGCATAGACCTTGCCAAAAAGATGGCCCGTGACGGCGAAGGCGCATCCAAATTCATCGAGGCCAATGTCAAAAATGCATTGAATGATGAGGATGCAAAGCTGGCCGCAAAATCAATCATATCCTCAAGCTTATTCAAGTCAGCGGTATTCGGAGGCGATCCGAACTGGGGAAGAATAGTCTCAGCAATCGGATATTCCGGATGTGAGTTGAACCCGGATATCGTGACAATATCCATTGCGGATGATATGGATGATGTAGATTTGGTCAAGAATGGTGAAATTTTGGCATTTGAAGACACGCCTTATCTTGAAAGGGCAGAAAAGATAATGCAGTCAAAAAACATCACAGTCAAT
Organism: uncultured Methanobrevibacter sp.; assembly: GCA_902764015.1. GTDB lineage: Archaea > Methanobacteriota > Methanobacteria > Methanobacteriales > Methanobacteriaceae > Methanocatella. The sequence goes on from CACWUH010000003.1 coordinate 7,931, forward strand.
ATCGACATGGATTTGGGCGATGGCGAAGCCACTGCATGGGGTTGTGATTTAACATATGATTATGTCAAAATCAATGCTGAATACACCACTTAAAGAAAACCTTTAAATATCTTGAAAACAAATATTTTTTTGTTATAGATTTAATTCTAATTTTGTAATGATAAATTTTAAGGAGGGTAAGATATGGCAAAAGTTAAAGGAACCAACAGAAGAACCAGACAAAAAAGAAGTTATACCAAACCTGGTAGTAAAAGAGGAAGGGGAGTAAAACAAACCTGGAAAAAATAATCCTCTTATAACTTTTTTTCTTATTTTAACTATTTTTAACTGTTATTCACTAATTTTCACATTGACAATAATTATATACTATTTCTTAAATAATATTATCTAGGTGATAATATGATGATGCCTGAAAATGGACATAGGGCTCATGGATTTTCAAGTGCATTCTTCTTGGATTCCGATGAAATCATTCAGGAATTGAATTTAAATGGTGATGAAACCGTTATGGATGCAGGCTGCGGTGATGGCCACAATGCAATCAAAATTCTTGAAGAGTATAATCACAAGGGAACCGTCTATGCTGTTGATGTCTATGATGCTTCAATTGAGGATATGGAAAAATATAAAAGTGAAAATGATGTTCAAAACTTGATCAATATCGAAGCCGACATTACCGAAGGAATTCCGGGGGTCGATGACGAATCCGTGGATGTCATCCTTATGGTCAATGTTTTCCATGGATTTAAGGCCTCAAGAAAGCTTGATGAGGCTGTGATTGAACTTAAAAGGATTGTCAAAAAAGACGGAAAAATCGCAATCATGGATTACAAGGCATGGGACGTTCCGAAAGGACCTCCAACTCCGGTGAGATCTTCACCTGAGGAATTGGAAGAGTTGTTCAACAGGCATGGCCTTAAGATGACCTATTTGAATGAGGATATTGGTGAAGATATTCCCGAAGGCAAGTCCCACTATCTAATCATGTTTGAAAAGGAATGACTTTTTTTGATTGGGAGTTTTAAACTCTCAAAAACTTTTTTTTGAAAATTTTAAATACTATTTTTTAAAGATTATTATCTAGGTGTAATCATGGAACACAGACATCATGGAAAATCAAGCGCAACTTTCTTAGATTCCGATGAAATATTGGCCGAATTAAATCTCAAGGGCGATGAAACCTTCTTGGATGCAGGCTGCGGTGACGGCTACATTTCCAAAAGGGCTGTTGAAAAATATCTTCCCCAAGGCAAGGCTTATGCAATTGATGCTTATGCAGAATCTATTAGAGAGTTAAAAGAATATGTGGATGAGAACAATATTCAGAATTTAATTCCTATCGAAGCGGATCTTACCGAAACTGTTCAGGATATCGGCGACGGGTCCGTTGATGTTGTTTTGATGGTCAATGTTTTCCATGGATTTACAGACTCTAGTCAAAAGGAAGACGTTATAAATGAATTGAAAAGGATTACCAAATCCGATGGCAGAATTGCAATAATGGATTTCAAGCCAATAGAAAACACCAGAGGGCCTCCACTCGAAATCAGGCTTTCACACATGGAAGTGGAAAAGACATTTAACCGTTGCGGCCTTGAAAAGGATTATCTGAATGTGGACATTGGCGAAGAGAATCCGCATGGCAAATCCCATTATCTAATCATATTCAAAAAGGAGTAGACTCACATGATTTTTGCAGCGATACTTGCAGGAGGAATAGGCTCAAGAATGGGGGGCACGGACACTCCCAAACAGTTTTTGCCCCTAGGAAACAAGCCCGTTATCATTCATACCATTGAAAAGTTCGTAATCAATGAGAATATCGACAAGACAATTGTCCTGATTCCAAAGAACTTCATAAACCATACAAATAATCTGATTAGCGAATACATCGGTGAAAATGATGACCTCATAGTCATCGAGGGCGGCGAGACCAGAAACGACACAATCATGAACAGCATCAGATATATCGAAGACAATTTCGGAATCGATGATGACTCTATTATCCTTACGCATGACTCGGTGCGCCCGTTTGTCACTCATAGAATTATTGAGGATAACATCGATGCTGCAAGAAAGTATGGGGCCTGTGATACAGTCATTCCGGCTACAGACACAATTGTCGAAAGCGTGAACGGCCAGACCATTGAAAGCATCCCTGTGAGGGACTATTATTACCAAGGCCAAACGCCACAGAGCTTCAATATAAAGAAACTTTTCAATCTAATCAACAGTTTGACGGAAGCTGAAACCAATATACTGACAGATGCCTGCAAAATCTTCACACTTAAGGATGAGGATGTACATCTGGTTGAAGGTGAAGTGACAAATATCAAGATTACATACCCTTATGACTTGAAACTGGCAAACACAATACTTGAGGATGGACATGATTAACATTGTTTATAGACTTAAATCCCCCAAATTTTTCGAGGAATCAATCGATGAGGTGGAGCTTGACGGAGTGGTCGTAAGGCCAACATACCTTTCAATCTGTCAGGCCGACCAAAGATACTATCAGGGCTCAAGGCCTGCCGAGATACTGGAGGAAAAACTGCCGATGGCGTTGATTCATGAAGGAATCGGAGAGGTGATATATGACAAATCCGGTGAGTTCAAAGCCGGCGATAAGGTCGTCATGATTCCAAACACCCCTATGGGGGATGATGTCTGCAGGCCAAACTATTCCTGCAAGTCCAAATTCAGGGGAAGCGGATTCGACGGATTCACTTCAGACCTAATCAAGTTGGATTCAAGCCGTGTAGTCAAAATCCCCGATGACTTCAATCCCCATGTTGCCGCATTCATAGAGCTGATGACGGTTGCATATCAAGGTATAAGTAGGTTTTCAGACCTTGCAATAACTCCAAAGGACACATTGGGGGTCTGGGGAGATGGAAACCTGGGATTCATCACTGCACTGTTTTTGAAAGAGAAATTCCCGGATTCCAAAGTCATAGTTTTTGGAAAGCACCTGGAAAACCTGAACCTGTTTTCATTTGCCGATGAAATCTATCAGATACACAATGTTGCTGATGACATGGCAATAGACCACGGTTTCGAATGCGTTGGCTCAAGTGCCTCCCAGTCTGCCATAGAACAGATTATCGATCTAATCAATCCTCAGGGAACCATAAACCTCTTTGGTGTAAGCGAATATCCTGTCCCGATCAATACGAGGATGATTCTGGAGAAGGGATTGACCGTCCAGGGAAACAGCAGGTCCGAGAGGGAAGACTTTGTTGGAGTTGTTGAAACTCTCAAGCAAAATCCTCAGCTCTTTGAATACCTGGAAAAGCTGGTGGCCAACATATGTGAAATAAACACCTTGAATGACCTGAAGGAAGCATTTGACAGGGATTATATTTCACACTTTGGCAAGACCATCCTGAAATGGAATAAATAATCAATAATAAATCTTATTCATTATTTTTAAGGATTCGACCCTGAAATAGTTCCTGTCCTTTCTGGAGCACATTACAGGAAGCATTTCCACGGCCTTGATGTCCTCGCAATCAAGAACCAGATTGTTTTTGAGCTTGTTTTTGATGAAGTCGAGGATGAGATGGCAGGGTTCATCCTGTGAACATGCAAGCTTTATGGTGAATTCGGCATCTGATTTTAACGGGCATTCCCTGACTGTAACATCGATGTTTTTAGGGCATAGGATATAAACGGAAACCTTCTTCTGATGCTTTTCATAGAGATTTTCAGCAAATTCGACATATTTCGCAAGCTCTTCTTCATCGAAGTCCTTCAACTGGATTTCAAAATCGATGAACTCTCCGTCTTCGGTTCTGAAAACATCGCCTCCCTGATGAACTCCTTCATCAAGCATTAGGGAATCCTTTGGAGCGAGGCATCTGATTTTTCGTGTGTCATTAAAAGTCTCTCTGATTATTCTGGTTTTAATATTGAATTCTCTTGTTTTCATTTTTTAACCTCTAAAATTTTGGTTGTGTTTTCTATATTGTTTTTCATAGCTTATAAATGAGTAAGTTTTAAATTCAAGCAATTTAAAGAGGTTAAATCAATTTTAAAATGTGGAGACAATTTGCATAATTGATACAAAATAGTCTTTTGAAATGTTTTGGTGAGATGGCAATGGCGTATATTTTGGATGGGTTTGAATGATTTGGAAATGAAGCTAATTTCCAAATCTTTCCCTTGTCCTTTTGATTTCATATCTTGCAAAGAGGTAATTGATTATGCTGGCGATTGCCCTTCCAATGCACAATCCTAGCCAGATTCCGACCAAACCCCAGTCAAGGATGAATACAAAGACATGAATCAATGGAACGACGAATAGAATTTCCCTCAGTATCGTAAACATCAGGCTGTACATTCCTTTCCCGATTCCCTGATAAAAGAAGCTTGAAGGGATTCCGATTCCTGTCAGAATCAGACAAGGACATACAATCTGGAGGTACTGTGCAATTCCCGGAACCAGATTGGCCGTTTCGGGAGTGTATGCAAATATTGTGGCCAATGGAGTTGCAAATATTACGAGAATCAATGTGACTGCGGTGCCCAGTGCCAAACCGAATTTTGCTCCGAACTTATGGGTTCTTGAAAGGTAGTCTCCGTTTCTGGCGCCGTATGCGCTTCCGGCCACTGCGATGACAGCTGATCCTATTGCCGTCAGCGGCATTATTGCAAAGAGGTATAACCTTTGGCCTGAAGTGAAAGTGGCTATTCCGTAGTCTCCTCCAACCAATGAGATTACAATCAGATAGATTGACATTGCTATCGCCATAATAAGCATATCGAGCGCTGATGGGATTCCCACCTTCAGAATGTCCTTTGCCAGTTTTGAATCGAACTTGAAGTTTTTAAGGGTGACATCGATGTATGTGTCCTTTTTAATCAGTATCCAGTAGAGGATTATCAATGCAGCAATCGCTGAGCTCACGACTGTTGCAAGGGAGGCTCCGGCTGAACCTAAACCGAGTGTGTAGATGAATATCGGGTCAAGTGATGCGTTCAGGATGACTGTGGCAACCACAACATACATTGCACGTTTCATGTCTCCTTCTCCACGAAGGATTCCGCTGCAGCCGTTTCCAAACATCAATCCAATCAATCCTAAAAAGAGTGGTGTAGCATAGGCAACAGCTTCATTGAGTGTCTGTCCGGTAGCTCCATAGCTTTTAAGCAGGGGTTCCTGCATTATCAGGAAAATCACTGTCAAAACGATGGAAGCTATCAGAAATATGAACAATGACTGTGTTGCTGACTTTGTGGCCATTTCACGATTCTTGGCTCCTATAAATCTTGAGATGCTGCTGGTGGCACCGTTTCCAAGTCCTACGCTTGCACCGTTCAAGATCATAAAAATCGGTGTTACAAATCCGATTCCCGCAATTGCGGTTTGTCCGAGGCCTGCCACCCAAATCCCGTCAACGATGTTGTAAAGGGCGGTCAGAATCATCGATATCATAATCGGAATTGCAAGCTTTTTGACTGCCTTTTCAGGCTCTCCTCTCATCAGTTCAACGTTTTTGTTTGCCATATTATCACTGTTCCTCAAGTATCTCTTCACTTCTTCTGGCTATCTGCCTTAACTGGTATTTCGCGTTTTCATCTAACTTGTCGATTCCAACGAGTTCTTCCCAATCGCTCAAATCCTTTTTCAGCAAGACAGCCATCTCCTCTCCTTTTGGTGTTGTCTTTAGAATGTATTTTCTTCTGTTCGCTTCATCGATTTGCCTTTCGACATAACCCTTGTCTTCTAGCTTTCGCAATGATTTGGCTATTGCTCCTTTGCTCTGACCAAATATTCCTGCCAAATCATCCTGCGATAGGTTTTTCCGGTTATGGATTTCTATTAGATATCTGCCTTCATGAACCATATCCATGTGATTCGGATTCTTCATTGTGTATTTCAGCTTGTTTTTGGATATGTGGTGGATTAATGCTATGAAATGCATAGAATCGAATTTGTCGCTATCTTTGGTCATGTCATGTAATATATTTTTCATGCTATATATATGTTTCCTGGTAAACTGTTTACCGATAAACAATCATTTTAAATGTAATTTTTTTGATATATATTACCAGGTGATGGTGTGGACTATGAAAGAGTTATCCGTGAAAAATTTCCAAAATGCGATGTTGAAGTGATAGGTTCTGATGTTTTTGGGATTGAACAATTGGTTGAATACATTACTGATGATATTGTGGTATGTAATCCCCATTCCATAATGGTGTATAGGCATATGATTCGTTTCTTGATGAATGTTGGCGAAAGGGGCAAAATCTATTATCTTGAAGGCATTTCTGATGATGATTTGAAGCTGATTCATGCGGGGCTTTTGAAATTCACCTATGGAAGGGACATCAAGATTAACCTGTTTAAAAATGCAAATCCTGATAAGGATGTTTTGGGACTATAGCCGGAAGAATTCGTCGCAGTTTTCACAATAGTAATTGAATTCACTTTCACAGCAGTTTCCAAGTATTATCTCCCCATTCATTGATTCGACTGCAAGCTCATCGCTTGCACCATGGAATACCTTTTTCAGTTCTCTCTCGCATTTCGGACACTTCATGTGGATTATTTTATAAATCATTAATTTTAAATATTAACATAGGTGTTAAGATGATGATTAATCTAGGTGCCGAGTTCGGCACTCATTTGGAATCCAGTGACGATGCAATAGAATTGGTTGACATTCTAAACAAAATCCCAAAGGATGATTTTATAATCGATTTTAAAGAGGTCATGTTTGTCACAATGAACTTTGCACAGGCATACTACACTGCCAAGCTGGAATCAGATAAGAAGATATCAGAAATTAACCTTTCTGATGAAGTTAGCGTTGTTATGGGTGCGGCTGATGAAGCGGTAAACCCATAATTTTTATTTTTTTTTTGATTGTCTCATTTTGTAAAATTGCTCCAGTTTCGAAATATTGACCTCACTCTGAAAGACTGCTCTCACTTTGAAATATTTCCTTGGGTTTGAAAAATTGTTCTCGTTTAAAACTGCTTATTTTAAATAGTATGGGTTTCATATTACTTTATTAATTGAATTTGCTTTAATGAATTCCAGTTTTGAAATTTAAAATATGATATTATCTTGGATTTAGATTTAAAGCAAAAAATTTAACCACAATTTAATAACAATAAGCTTCCAAGGAGGTCAAATCATGAAAGAGAAGCTATGTGAGAGATATTTTGAAAATACCATAAAGCCAAAGCACCTAAGTGAATTCAAATCAAAGACTCCAAAGGGAAACGTCATCGAAGGATACCTGTCAAGAAAGCCGAATAAGTTTTTAGGATCACTAGTAATAACTCATATCACAGAAGTAAACGGAAAAAGCTATGATACAGAGCAGTTCGTGCAGTCATTCCCGAAAATCCACTACTGGGACAGAAGGCACCAGCTCAAGGAAGATGAGGAAAGCATAATCTATCACTGCCAGGAAAAGCTTGACGGAACCTGCCTTGTAATCTATGCATTGAAGGACGATATGGGCAATACCATCGAACTGGTTCCAAAAACCCGTGGAATGGCGGTGGCGGACGAGCATCTTCTTGAGATGTTCAAGCTTGTTGACAAAAAGGCGATTGAGGAGTTCTTCAGGGACAACTGCCACTCCAATGACACTCTGATGTTTGAGCTGTACGGCATACTGAACAAGCATGAAATAGCCCATATGGATACATACATCGACATCAGTCTGATTGGGGCATACATTGACGAATCATTCCTCAACTACATCCAAATCAAATGTCATGGTGATTTGGAGGATTTCAAAACGCCCGAAACGGTCTATACAATTGAGAAGTACCCTTATGAAAGTTCATTTTCAGTCAGATGGTGCGGAGTAAATCAGAAACTCAGAAACTATGAGGTAGCAACCGATGAGAAATTTCCAACACTCTTCGATGCAATTGCTGAGGTCAAGTCCCTTCTCGAGAAGATAAACAAAAGCTATATCGAGCAGAACGGCCGCAGGGTAATCGAAGGGGTTGTAATCAACGGTGAATATGTCATTGGTGGTCAGATGTATCTGAAGATAAAGCCAAAAGACATTGAAATGGAGGCCAAGACCCTCAATTCCGTTCCCCGCAGGTTCATCCTAAAGGAGGTCCAGAAGTACTTTGATGAATACGGTTCAAAGGTCCGTGAAATCTATGAGGAGGATGAAACCCACTACATCAAATATGTGAAGCATAATCTTAAAGAGGAGTTCACATACGAGCAGATTGAAGATCCGAGAACTCGTCGCAGAATCAAGAAAATCTTTATGGAAGTCTGGGATTCCAAGGTTCCTCCAAAAAGCCTGCAGAACATCTGCGAGGAATTGGTTCGGGAAAACCCTGATGTAAGCGTTCAGGATTTGCTCAAAATATTTGCCAAATCATATCCGAGCAAGAAGAAAGACTCCAGATTCGCTTATCAGATTCTCTCTAAAATAATGAATAAATAGGTGATGTTGATGTTTGATATCTTTCTAATCATCAATATCCTTCTAATCTCTTTTGCAGCAGTTCTCTTCTACAGGAATAGAATCTGGATAGGCCAGAAGAGATACCTGATGTTCTTTGTTGTCATTGTAGTCTGTTTTTTGGCAATACTTCTGATTCAATAGTCTCATGCAAAATATTAAATTAAGTAACGAAGATATATAATAGTGATAATATTTTTGCATACTTCCATTTTTGGAAGTTGATTATATGATATAAAAGGTGTTTAAGTGAGTGAACAGAAATTAGAAGTATTTAATGTTTTGGATTTTTTAAACAAGGGTAATGAACTGGAAGATATTTTGAATAAAAAATTTGGTACATTCTCATCAGCAGAGGAATGCATCAAGTATCTTGTTGAGGAAGGATACCTTGAAGGTGATGTGGAAGTGGCTGCCGATGTGGAAATAACTGCCGAGTACATCTCAAAAAACTATGTCGTCTCCGAGCTGAAGGATATTCTGAGGGAAAACGGGCTGAAGGTTTCAGGCAAGAAGCAGGAGTTGGTCGAAAGGGTCCTGCCGGTTTTGAAGGAGGCAAGTGATGCCAGCAATCTGGATGCCAATGTCGATGCCAAGAAATCATTCAACAATCTTGAACTGACCGACAAGGCATTTGAATTCCTTAAGGAAAACGAGTGGATCGACTTATACCTGTTCGCCCTTGTGGCTTTCAGGTTTGAGGATTACGAAACATATTATAATGCATCAGATGCTGGAAGCGTTGAAACCGCATTGAACTTCTGTGATGAGATTCTCTCAAGGGCGTTGGTTGCAAACCAGTTTCTGGTGTTCATCGATGCGCTGTCGGCAAAGGCGCATGTCTATGCATATGACGGAGACTATGGTTCATTCATGGACTATGACCTGCAACGCTATATCATAGGATTGAACCCGATCGTGATGGATGCCCAGACCTATGCAAGCTACGATATCATCAGCAAGGCCAATATCCTCAATCTTAAGAGCGTCACTGAGAATCTGGACATGGGAAGCCTGAAGAAGAGGTTCGACAAAATCTGGAACAAGTCCCATATCAAACACGCAACGGTGCCTAAAAAGACCTGCTTCAAGATTCTTCAAAGGGCAATCGATGGCGCAGACATTGAGGAGCTTAACTTCGAGCTGAGGGAAAAGTTCTTCAACAAAAAGTATGGAATTGAATGATGAAGTCCAAAGTTGCCGGAATTGCCTTTTTGATTGGAAGCTTGTATTATGTTGTGGCTGAGGCCGTTTCTGCAGCTTTCTTTAACGCTTCACTTTTTGACGCTTACGTTTTTCATGCAATTTCCGAACTTGGAATTCCCGATGCGAATTCTCCCCTGTTCTGGCTTATGAACTCTGCTTTCATTCTGATAGGTTTGACATTGATTTTCGGCAATTTCTACACTTTCAAGGATTTCATTGTCAAAAACAGGAGAATCTTTTATGTTTTAACATTAATTACTGGATTGGGAGTCATCATCGTCGGCATGATTCACGGCGGAAATCCCCTGACCTCTGGCTATCACACGTTGGGTGCGGTGATGGCCATTCTTGGAGGCAATATCCTGCTTGTTTTGATTTCAAGATCTATGGATGTTTTCGACCAATATCAAAAAATTACATTGCTTTTGGGCTTAATTGGATTGGTTGCATTCTGGATACTGTTTTTCAGCATGGATAGCATCTACATGGCAGTTTTCGAGAGGATTTCTGTTTACACATTGGTAATCTGGAGCTTTCTTTCCGGACTATATCTGGTCAGGTCATGACATATATTTTTCTTGATTTTTCGGATGATTATCTGTCATGGCGTTGACAGTTCTATAATAATTTTTAATTGAAATTTCTATTATTTTAAGTGTGGTTGCTAAATTATGAATTTTGTTTTGTTGGATGTTGGAGTAAGCGGTGTTTTTTGTAAAATTTGAATAATGTATTATGTTGGATACATTATTCGGATTCTTCTTTTTCTTTTTGTTTTTCTTTGAGGTTTTCAATTCCTATTATCATGATTTTCCTCCTGAAGTTTTTCTTGTTAGGTTATTAGTTTTTAATGCTATATAAATTTTTAGGTATGCCTAAATTTTAAAGGAAAACTTTAAATACTACGTCGGTTAATTAAGAGTTAAGGTGATAACATGACAAACTTGGATAAGGATACTGAAGAAAAGATCTTAGCAATTGTCGAAAAATACCAAAAAGAGAATACCAAACTTCTGAACTACCTCATTACCGATGATGAGATTACATTTTTCTCCCCATTGGCAAACGGCAAGGCAGTAACTGCCGAAGACCTGCAGAAGGTTGCCGATATTTTAGATGGATCTTTTATCGGAATGGAAATGGTAAACCAAGAGTATAGGTTTAAATTCAAAATGGGCTGTTAAATGCTCATTTTTCTTATTTTTTTAGATATTCCTGAGTGAGCCTGCACTCGCTCATGCACTTTGTGCAGCCGAGTCCGGCCTTATACTGGTCAATAATATATGTGCTGCATGCTTCAATGTCAATGATGTCCTCACGATTCAGCCTGTCGTTCCATTTTTGGGGGTTTATTGCATCCACGGGACATGCATCCTGGCAGTTAGTGCATTCATCACACTCTGAATCAGTAATAGGTTCATCAAAATCCAGGGGCATATCGGTCAAGATGGCTCCAAGGCAAACTGCTGAGCCGTATTCGGGCGTTACAAACAATGCTGAGCGTCCAATCCATCCAAGACCTGATTTTGTAGCTATCGTCTTGTAGGGAAGGATGCTCAATAGTTTTTCCATGTTGCATTCGTTGCGCTTCATAGTTAAGGCGAAGGCATCATATCCGAGATCTTTAATGTATTCTTCGCCCTTAAGGGCAATTTCGGTTATCCTGTCAATTTGGCTATGGAAGCATTTCCAGTACTCTTCATATTCCTCTTCCTTAACCATATCCATGGCCTGTTTTGGAAGCTTCAAGACAATACTTATTCCGTTGGGTAAATCAATAAATTCATTGGCCAGACCATCAACATCAGCATAGCCCACTTTACTGGCCCCCAATTCAATCAAGTATTTTTTAATGTCATTCACTTCGGACATAATATTTAATCTAATTTTCGAAACATATAAATGGTAGGGTTGATAACATTTATCTTTAAAGTTTATAAGCAATTAAGATTAATATTTAATGTAGTGATTAAATGAAAGATATAGATGTTTTGATTGAAGCTTTGCCATATATAAAAAAGTTTCATGGCAAAAAGATTTTAATAAAATATGGCGGACATGCGATGGTGGATGAGGAAGCTAAGTCCTCCATAGCCCGTGATATAGTATTGCTCAAATATGTTGGAATGAAACCGTTGATTGTGCACGGAGGAGGTCCGGAAATCTCAAGGTCAATGGATAAGCTCGGAAAGGAATCCAAATTCATCAAAGGTTTGAGGGTGACTGATGAGGAGACCATGGAAATCATTGAAATGGTTCTGGTCGGAAAGGTGTCCACTGATATCGTATCGGAACTCATCAGACATGACGGTCAGGCAATAAGTCTGTCAGGAAAGGATTCAAGCCTTATCTTTGCCCATAAGACTGATGCAAAGAAAATCGATGAGGAACTTGTCGATTTGGGTCTTGTCGGTGAGGTTGACTGCATAAATACCGAGTTGCTTGAGATGTTTCTTGATAATGACTATATTCCAGTAATATCTCCTGTCGGAATTGCAAAGGACGGAACCAGTTTAAATTTAAATGCAGATACTGCAGCTGGTGAAGTTGCAAGCGCAATTGACTCTGAAAAACTGATTATTCTAACCGATGTGCCTGGCGTTTTAAGGGATTATTCAGACCCTGATTCATTGATTCCAAAGATAAGTGTTTCAGAAGTTCCTAGCTTGATTGAAGAGGGAATCATTTCAGGAGGTATGATTCCAAAAATAGAAACCTGCGTGAAGGCAATTGAAAACGGTGTTGAATCCTGTCACATCATTGACGGACGCAAAAAACACTCATTGCTTCTGGAAGTCTTTACAACCGAAGGCATCGGAACCATGATTACTAAATAATCATGGTCAATTCCACTTTTTTTTAGAACTCATTCTTTAAACATTTCTCTCAGTTCTCTTCTAAGCAGTTTCCATCCGTTAACTCTTGGAAGCTCATCGAGAGGGAATATTTTTCTTGGAACCTTATATCTTGAGAGGTTCTCTCGGGCATAGCTGATTAGTCCTTCATCATCAGCCTCATTTTCCCAGACAACCGCCGCAACAGGAATTTCGCCCCGGTGGCAGTCATTGATACTAAAAATAGCTATTTCTTTTACTTCAGGATATTTTATCAATACCTCTTCCACTTCAGTAGGATAGATCTTCCATCCGCTCATCACAATCATGTCTTTTTTTCTGTCGGTAATGAACAGACGGTTGTCCTCATCGAGGTATCCTATATCTCCTGTCAAAAACCAGCCGTCATCTAAAAATGACGCTTTTGTCTTTTCCTCATTTCCCCAATATCCCTTTGCAACGGCAGGGCCTCTGAGTGCAATTTCGCCCTGCTCATATTGTGGCAATGTTTTCGATGAGTCGCTTTCGTCAACTATTTTCACTTCTGAAAAGCAGACGGGATGTCCTACGCTTTCAAATCTGTCGGCTTCGCGGTAGTCTTCAGGTCTGATGACAGTGCCTGTTCCGATGACTATTGTTTCGGACAGTCCGTAGGCATTGATGATTGGTATGGCATAGGTTTCGTGGAAATCCTTCCAGATTTTCTTGTGAAGCGGTCCTCCGCCTGAGATGATTTCGCGGACAGTCTTAAGCTCTTCTCTTTTGTCCATTGTGGTTAATGAATGAATCACTGGAGGCATTCCGCTTAGGACTGTGACATTTTCCTTTTGGCACAACTCAAGGTATTCGTCAAGGTTGAACTGTTCAATCAGAATGTAGTATGCCGCCGCCCTGAGGGCCGAAATTGCCCACGAAAGCCCGACATGAGCCATAGGATAAATTCCCAAAAACACGTCATCCTGTTTTAAGGTCAGCACGTCACATTCATTGTGGATTGCAGTGAAATAGTTTCCGTGTGTAAGCATCGCGCCTTTTGGTTTTCCGGTTGTTCCTGAAGTGTATTGTAATTGGCATAAGTCGTCCCAATCGGTGTTTTCCGCTTCCAGGACTTCGCTGTCCTTGAAACCTGCAACATCTTTAGGAATGTATGTTTCAATGTCAATCAGATTCTTCGCATCATCATCGGTAATCATCAGCCTCGCCCTTGAATCGCTAACGATGTATTCAAGTTCTGCTGCAGTGAAAATCCTGTTTCCGGGAATTGCGATTGCACCTATTCTCCAGATTGCGAAAAGCGAAAAGAGGTATTCTTCGGAATTGTTCAGATAGATAAGCACTCTGTCTCCTTTGCCAATTCCCAATTCCTTCAGCTCACGGCCGATTCCGGAGATTATTGACAATATTTCTCCTGAATTGTATTTGTGTCCTGTTGTTGGATTGTACAGGACATCCTTGTCCAGCCTTTTTGAATTGGCATCTAAAAAAGTAGTGATGTTCAACATTTAAATCAGCTCCCTTACGAGGGCTTTAGTCACATCTATTGTGGATGCATCCCCTCCCAAATCTGGAGTTCTAATCTTGCAGTCCGCCAGTACCTTTTCAACAGCATTTCTGATGTCGTTTGATATTTCCCATTCGCCCAGATAGTCGAGCATCATTGAGGCAGACAGTATCATTGAACACGGGTTTGCGATGTGTTTTCCTGCTATGTCGGGTGCTGAACCATGGACGGGTTCAAACAGTCCGTTGTGGTCCCCTATATTTCCGGAGGGTGCAAGGCCTAATCCTCCGACGAGTCCTGCACTTTCATCGGACAGTATATCTCCAAAGAGGTTGCTTGACACGATAACGTCAAAGCTTTGGGGCTGGGTAATCAGATACATTGCCATTGCATCGACATAGTAGTCTTCAGTCTTGATTTGAGGATAATCCTTGGCCACATTGTAGAATGATTCCTTGAAGACGCCGTCGGTCTTTTTGAGTACATTGCTTTTGTGGACGCATGTGACCTTGCTTTCCCCTCTTTTAATGCATAGGTTGAAAGCGGCCTTTGAAATCCTTTCGGACGCTTTTCTGGTGATGTGCCTTTCTGCAATCATCTTTTCCTTATCGCCGTATTCTACCTGCGAATAGAGTCCTTCGCTGTTTTCCCTGACTATCACAAAATCGATATCGTCACGGATGCAGTTCACGCCTCTGTATGACCTTATGGGCCTGATATTTGCATATACGTTCAGAGCTTTTCTTAGGTTGATGATTGGGCTAGGCTGGCCGGGTGTTGAGGTTGAAGCTCCAAACAATACTGCATCACTTTTGTTTGCAATTCGTATTGTCTCTTCCGGTAATGTAGTTCCATTCTTGTTGAAACAGTCAAAACCCGCTTCACCATACTCAAAACTGAATTCCAGGTCTAATTTATCGAGCAAATACTCGCAGGAATTCATCACTTCCCTGCCTATTCCATCTCCACTGATTATCGCAATCTTATACATTATTTCACTTAAAGCAATTTTGTCGTATGTTAATAATATTTATGTCATATTATTTAATTATAATTTTGTTCGTATGTTATCGAAATATTTTTATATTGTAGCAACTATAAATGATATTAATTACATAGTAAAAAGTAGTTAGACATCTTTAATTTAAAAGAGGGATTTAAATGGAAAGAAGTATCGATGAATTGATTGAATTACTGAACGACAAAGATGACTTTGTTGTTGAAGATGCTGTTGGAGAATTGGAATTAAGGGCTGATGAAGCGGTCGATCCATTGATTGATGCTTTATCCAGCAGAAAAAAACAAATCAGATTGAATGCAGCTACCCTATTGGGAGCCATCAACAACCCTAAAGCGATTCCTGCCTTAATCGACACCCTTAGGGACAACAACAAGCTGGTCAGAAGGGAAGCATCAACCGCACTCTCACGTATGGGTGAACCTGCTGTTGATCCGTTAATCGAAACATTGAATGATGAGGATTGGAAGGTAAGGGGAGCCGCCGCATGGGCGCTCGGAAACCTTGGTGATGAAAAGGCAATTCCCGAACTTGAAAAGCTGCTCGATGATGAAAGCGGTTTTGTAAAGCAAGGCGCACAAAGTGCCATAAACTCAATCAAGAAATAATATTATTTCTTGACTTTTTTTATCTTTTTTTTAGTTGTTCCTATGTGAACGCTATGTATTCCACTTCAAAGCCTGAATCGATTTCCATAACCTTTTCAGACAGGTAATCGGATAATTTTGTTATGTTTTCCCTGGAATCGGAGAACAAAAAGATTTTTTCAGGCTCGATTTTTGCATGTTCAATAGGTTTTCCTTCGATTGGGCGGAAATCTGGCTTATAGCCTTTGCAGTATCCGAATTCTGTTTCTGTATGTTTCAGCTCATCAATCTCTTTATAGGTACCTTTTTTGATGATTTCAAGATTATCTAATTTGATTTTGAGCATGCCTACAAAATCAAGAGCCACAATCATCTTTCCTGTATCCTCGTCCCTCAGGGTATAGTCTGAATGCAGTTCATCCAGTTTTCCAATCAAATCGTTCAATTTTTCTTCCAAAATGCTTTCATCTTTGCCTTCAATTTGGAAGAATGTGATGTCGTGGGTTATTTCATCCGGATTGGCTGGTTGTGTGTCGAAAACTATATGTGAGAAGGATTTCTTTGTTATGTTTGCATTCTGGGATATGATTTCGTCGAAATCGTCGATTTTCTCAGTATGCATTATTGCGGCTGCAAGATTTTTCTTGGATGTCATGATTAATATTTTTGACTTCATAAAATAAAAGTTTTTATTATTACTCAAACAAATTAATAATCATGAACCTGAAGAAATTCAACAGATATTTCATATATCTGCTTTCATTATTCATCATTTCGCTTGGAGCCTCATTATCGATTAAGGCCAATCTGGGGACTTCTCCATTGATTTGCCTTCCTTATGTTTCTAGTTTGATAGTAAACTTGAGTGTTGGGGAAGTGATGTTTGTCTTCACCATTATTTTCATACTGATTCAGGTTCTGCTTCTCAGGAGGGATTTTGAAAAGAGGCAATATCTGCAGCTGGTTGTCGGAACCATCTTCTCATTTTTCGTTGACTTTTCGATGATGCTTGTAAATTTCCTAAATCCTGTCGGATACATTAACCAGATGATTCTATTGCTCTTCAGTTGTGTTGTAGTGGCATTTGGTGTTCTTCTGGAGATTCAAACCGAAATTGTCTATTTGCCGGCTGATGGCGTAATCGTTGCAATTTCAAAAGTCCTCAAAAGGGAATTTTCCATGATCAAGCCTTTTGTCGACTCGTCTATGGTCATTATAGCGGCGATATTATCTGTAGTGTTTTTGGGCTATCTTGCAGGCGTCCGTGAAGGTACGATAATTTCGGCGATAATCATCGGGCCGATTGTAAAGGTCTTGAAGAAGTATTTCGATTCTTATATCGAAAAAATAATTGAATGATATTATTTTAAAACGATTGTCCGGTCAATCATTTCAATCAGTATCTTATTGATTGGGTTTATTAGTGATAATGGGTGTTCCTTTGGATAGTTGTCACTGAACGGAAGTACCCTGAAGCTGGACATGCACTGGTCGGTTGACCTAAGCGCAAAATATGCCCTGTAATCGCCATCGATGATGTTGACAATCAATCCGACATCCTCTATCCGCTCATGACCTGCAATGCCTTCCTCAGCATAGACCCTAAACTTCTTGACTTCATCGGCAGTAATCAGAGCGTATTCAACCATGCATTCGTATTCATCATCATCAAGGTCGTAATCGTCATATTCTATGATTTCAGAGCATTCACTGTCTGGAACAATCAGATTGGTGGCGCAGTATCCGAGGGAAATGTAGATTCCTTCATGGTCCAGTGCTTTCGAGATTATGTCAAAGTAGAGGTTGTCCAGTTTCATGGACTTGTATATGTCGCCGAAAATTTCAGGCACCATATGGGTGAGTCCGCCGTCTTCGATCACCGTGCAGTAGAAGTGCTCTTCGCCAAGATATCCTGCAGTCGATGCTTTTTCAATGGTCTTTTTGATGTCAAGGTCATTTGCATCTTCCATTCGTCTGGCTATTTTCATAACTTTGCTATCGCTTATCATCACTTGCACCTTCTTTTAGCCTCTTAAGATTGGTTTTCAACAGTTTGTAGATGTTTTCGGCGCCGACGATTTCATCATCTCCGATATCCCAATCGGAAGGGTATAAGATGAAAGGTTCGGACTGGCTTCCGCCGACACCTCCATGGCTTCCTACCAGCTCCTCAAAGGCGCATACCTCATCGTTTTCAGCGTCATAAAAACTGTTGACCAGAATGTCAGGTGTGTATTTGAACGAGACGTTTCTTCTGATGTGCTCTGCAACATTTTTTCCAAAGCCTTCAAGAGGATTCTCGCCTTCGATTCTATCTTCATCCAAATAATAGGTTCCATTCCTGCCGATGGCTAGCTCGCCATGCTCGGATGACTTGACTGCAATGAAACCGATATATTCATTGCCAACAATTCCCGGAATCAACTCTGGGAAGAATTCGTTCATCTCTTCATAGGTCAATCTATAATCCCATTGTGTCAGATAAATCATTGCAAGGTTACCTGAAGCTAAAACGATAACTTCAGAATCGCCTAATTCCTCCATTTCCCCTTTATCTATCAAATCATCGTTGTTTTTGGAAAACGGAAGGAATGATTCTGTATAGTGATCCTCGTTGGATGTCATCTTGGAGAACATTTTCATGTCATGTGGAAGTAGGGATTTTACGAAATCTTCAAAGGATTCGCCGTATCTTTGCATGAATGTGGCGCCATTTGTCTGACCGTGGTCTGACTGGATGACGAACTGATAGTCTCTCGGAGTGTATTTGGTTGTATTAATCAGACGCCTAATCTGCTTGTCCATTCCCTTGAGCGCAAACCATGAATCCTCATCACGGACTCCTGAGTGATGTGCTATTTCATCATATCCAAGATATGTGGAGTATGCAACATCGATATCTCCGACCATTATGTCCCCGACCAATGTGGAGGTGTTGATTTCCCTCATGAACACGTTGGTTGCCGCCCTTGTCGGGATATAGGTTATTCCGCGTTTGACTCTAGGTCGGATGTTCTTGATTCTATGCTTTATCTGGGAGATTATCTCCAGAATCATTTCTGAGAGGAATAATGTGATGATACGAGCAAAATTGCTCGGATTTGAAAATACGGAAAACCATGCCTTATTGTATAGCTTTCTGAGGTTTAGGATTTTGCTGAACGTGAATATGACGTTGTCTGTATCTCCGGAAAAGAGATTGGACCTGCTTGCACCGTCGTCCACAAGCAAACCGTTGCCATCTGAAATCCTTTCTTCCAATATTTTGACTTTCTCAACACCTGAGCATTGCATCATCTGATTGTCGTTTGGCTTTTCAATCCATCTGAATGCGGTGATGTCGGTATTGTTTCCGTGCAGTATTCCCGCCTGGCTAGCGCCTGTCTGTGAAGACAGGTCTGTTTCCCATTTTCTAAGTGTGTGGCTGCCGTCATCAATCATCGATTTGACTGTAGGCATCAGACCCTTGTCAATGGCTTCATTCAAGACATCATAGGCCAAACCATCGATTTCAACGATAATTAAACCAGGATAATCCTTGACTTTGTCTTTTCGTTTTTTCTCAGCATCCCTGAAAACGGACCGGTAATATGAACTGTCATCTTCAATGGTGAGCAGTGATGACAGGGATGTTGTAACGAATGCCATGGCCAGAGGCACCAGGATTACTGCAAGCCCTTTGATTTCTATGCCAAACAGGGGTGCGAATATTTCAAGCAGTATTCCATTCAAAATCAGTGACCCGAAACCGAATGTCAAAACCAGAAACGGCATCAGTATTCGGGTCAGCAGTGGCCATAGGACTGCATTGACTATACTTATGAAGATAACTAAAAATGCTATATCATCAAAATAGTCTATGGTAACTCCCAATCCCATATAACTGATTATATAGATTCCCAGGACATTTCCAATAAATATTATCAGGCTTCTTTTCAGCGTAACTCTCGGAGGGGTTTCAAATTCCTTTATGTGTTCCATGCAATCACTATCTCAAATGTTCAAAAATCTCATCAATATCCTCGGCCACTTTATAAATCTCTTCCTGCTTGTATAGAAATCCTTTTTCGCCCATCTCATCAATCATCTTAAGCATCGTGCCATAGAAATTATCGATGTTGAAGACTATGATTTCCTTATCGTGTTTTTTCAGCTTCTTGAGTGTAACTATTTCAAAGAATTCATCCAGGGTTCCGATTCCTCCGGGCGAGATGATGAATGCATCTGAATTGTTCAAAAACTCCCTTTTTCGCTCATCCATCGAATCGACATAAATGAATCTGGAGCATTTTTCACACAGCGGCTCAAATTCACCAATCCACTCCGGTGCGATTCCAATGGATTTGCCTCCGTTGTCATGAACTCCCCTTGCACATGCCCCCATCATTCCGGTGTCTCCGCCGCCGAAAACAAGAGTGTGGCCTTCATCAGCCATCCTGCAGCCTAATTCATAGGCTTTATCTGTGTAGATATTATCTATTTTTCGGCTTCCTGATCCGTAAAGGCATATGTTCATGTTATCACTCTTAAATGTCGGGTGTCTGCTCTGCAAGGCATAGATGACAGATTGCATTTACATTGTCCTTCTGGTTTTCCTTTACCGGACAGTAATATGTTCCGTCAACCTCCTCAACAAAGAGGCTTCCCGGAAATTCGCTTCCAACAGGATGTATCGGTTCTTCCAGAATGAATGTTGTGTAAAGGGCAGTAATCACGTATATCAATGGGAACTTGTCGTCTTTTGAACTTGAAAGCCTTTCCTTTTCGAATGTTCTTTCAAGCATAGGAAATGACTCATCAAATGCAGTCTTGTCGATTGTTGCATCGACATAATCATCATTTTCCTTCACTTCCTTCATGCGCATGATGAAATACTTTATATATATTTTCAGGTATTTTTCACGGTATTTCTCATGGACGTATTCTCCGTCCTTTCTCATATGTGCCGTGGCTAGCATCAAGTCATTAACGGATATTATGCGAGCATATTTTTTCAGAATTTCCATTATCTCCGATTTCTTTATTTCCTCCTGCGGAGATAATTCTTCAAGTTCCATCAATATGTCTTCAGCTTGCATGATATTATTTATAAAATTCCTAATTAATAAAAACTATTAATTACTTTGACCTATCTAATATGTAATGGGGTTAGAATATGAATGAAGATTTTATGGAGATTTCAAAAGAGGACATTGAGAGTGTCGAAAATGCCTTAAAGACAAATAGCGATTACAAGTTGAAAAATTCCAAATTTGATGTGAAATCATTTGAAAAGGGAAAGGACATTGTAATAATCCAGTATGTCGCAAACGTTGAAAACGAGTTGGTTTTCAGCACATATGAGGAAAATGGAAAATATTACATTACAAATACCTTTGAGCTGTTCATCGACAACATCATAAACGGCAATGTTTCACGTGACGTTTTCCAGTCCGTAAGCAGCTATTTCTATGATGTAATTGACAATCCCGATGTGGATTTTACAGATGAAAAGGATGAGCTTATAAGCTTCCTGCTTCTTACAGAGGAATATGACGAATCCCAG
This sequence comes from uncultured Methanobrevibacter sp., assembly GCA_902764015.1. GTDB lineage: Archaea > Methanobacteriota > Methanobacteria > Methanobacteriales > Methanobacteriaceae > Methanocatella. The sequence continues at coordinate 29,081 of CACWUH010000003.1, forward strand.
CTTCAAAATGATTTGGATCCTGAAAAGATACGCCGGGACTATAAGAATGACCATGACAGAATCTACTCTGACAAGTCCATGAACCGGGTTGAAAAGAGTTTGGCTTTAAAAGAGCTTGTCCACATGTCAATCTGCCAGGTCGTCAATGACATCGAGCTTTTTTTCACAAGGCCTTCCAATCTGACTCCTGAAGAGGTTGCCGAGAAAAACAAGCAAGAGGCAAAGGCCCTTGAAAATGAGATGCAGTTGTCCTAAATGTTTAAGTATTATTAATTACCATAATTATTATTATCAATTTGCTCGTTGATTATATGATAAACATTACCCGTAATGAAGAAGTCGTTCTCAATCAGATTAAAATATATGATATCGAATATCCTGATGGTGTTCCAGTCAATATACTCAGAAAGGAGCTTGGATTTCATGAATATGATTTGGTTCACATTCTAGAAGAGCTTCAGGATAAAGGATTGATTATCTTTAAAGACAATAAGGCCAATTTGTCTGAAAGTGAAAAGGAAGTCAACACTGTCAATTCCAAAAAGGATTTGGAAGAGTTGGAATTGAATCAAAAGGAATTGGATTCATATAAATTAATCCAAGAGTTGGTTGACGATAAAAATCTTGTTTCCAAATATACCTTGGAGGGTCATTTGCTGTATGGGGACTTGGAACTCACTAATTTCAGAATGTATCATATAATTTTGTCTCTTCAGAATAAAGGGCTTTTAAAATCCATCAATAGGGACGATGGAGAATATTATCTTCTTGTTGAATAATATTTTTTACATTTTTTTTAATATCTGAGTATTATTATTTTTCAATTTAATCATAATATTTATATAACTTAAAAATTATACCTTTATATAATTATTGAAATTATGATGTGTTTATTATGATGAGAATAAGTATGTCACTACCTAAAAAATTATTGGCAGATTTTGACGAAGTATTGAAGGAAAGAGGATACCAATCTCGTTCAAAGGGAATTCGTGATGCACTTCAGGATTACATTGTAAGATATCAATGGATGAATTCCATGGAAGGGGAAAGAATAGGCATTATAACAATCATCTATGATCACCACTACACAGGGGTTATGGAAAGCCTTGCGGAAATCCAGCATAGCTTCAGAAACGAAATCAATACTAGTATGCACATCCACATGACGGATAAATACTGTATGGAAATCGTAGTAGTCAATGGTGATATTGCCGAAATCCGTGATTTGACCGAAAGGATTATGAGACTTAAAGGTGTTGAACACGTAAAACTCACAAGTACAGCAAATGGGGAAGATTTCAAAGAACCAGGTCATTCACATGACCATCCACACACTCACTAGCTTCTCCTTTTTATTTCTTTTTTTTACATGAAATTTAAAACCACTCCATATCATCATGATTTATTAAAGGATACTGATAGGTTGGCTGTTTTTTTCGAAGCCATCAAAGAATACGATTCAAACAATGATTTGGCATATGATTTGGGATGCGGAAGTGGAGTATTATCTTATTTTTTAAGTTCAAAATTTAAAGAGGTCATATCCATAGAAAGTGATGTCAAGGCATTCGGATGTGCAAAAGAGAATTTGTCCCATTTTGATAATGTTAAAGTCATAAACAATGATGTTTTAGAGTATAATTTCGAAAAAAAGGCCGATTTGATAGTTTGTGAAATGCTTGACACTGCATTAATCGATGAGGAGGAAATTCCGGTCTTGAATTATGCAAAAAAATTCCTTAATGAGGATGGAAAAATCATTCCTCAGGGGATTATAAACACAATCGGGCTGGTTAACATGCAAAGACATCATATCCATTGGGATGAAGGGGCAAAGTATGAGGCGCTTTCAGATGAGACGGTATATTCTGATGTTAACTTTTTAGATGATATCAATCCGGAATTTAATGCAAACATCAGACTAAAAGCCAAAAAAGACGGTTTGCTTAATGGATTAAAAATTACAACCTACACAAAAATCAATGAAAATATAATTGCAGGACCCCTGCCAATGTTGAACCCTCCTCTATTGGTTCCATTGGATGAAAAGCAGATAAGGGTAAATGACTTTATAGATGTTGAGATAAAATATATTATGGGAAATGGGATTGAGAGTATTGAAACAAAATATCTGTAGGTGAAAGTATGGGATTTGAATCTCAGTTGGGCAATTTCTTGGCCGATTGTGAAAAGTTGATAGTCTTGGGAGTAGGCAATGAGCTTAAAAGTGATGATGGTGTGGGGCCATACATCGTAAAGAAGCTGAAAGAAGAGAACATTGAAAATAATGGCTTATTATTCATTGATGCTAAAACTGTGCCTGAAAACTTCACCGGCAAAATCCGAAAGGAAAATCCTACTCACCTGATAATTGTTGATGCCTGTCTGATGGGCTCCAATCCCGGAGATATGAAAATAGTTGACAAGAATGATTTTGCAAACATCGGAATCTCAACTCATTCAATGTCTCTGTCATTCTTTGTAAGATACCTTGAAAAGGACACCGATATTGAAATAATGTTTGTCGGCATCGAACCGGAAACCATGGATTGGGGCGAAAGGCCAACACCGGAAGTTGAAAAGTCTGCAAATGAATTTATAGAAAGTTTAAAGGAAATCGTATTATGAAATTATTGTTTATTGGTTCAAGATTATATGATGACTTAGACTGGTATGTAAGGTCTAAAGGAATTGAAAGTATTTTAACGGAATCTAATGAGGATGCAATCAACCTTGATTTGCCCGATCAGGTATTCATTGTTCCGCGTGGAATGGATGGACCCAAACAGGTTGCATTGATGCAAAAGGTCGATGCGGTTGTTCCATTAATCGGAATTGACCCTCCATTGATTGATGTTGCCCATATGAAAGAGGAGCTTGAAGCGGAATACGGGATTCCTGTAATCGCAGCAGGAGTCAGGGCGGTTGAGCTGACATCCAATAAGATCAAAACCAAGGAATTCTACACTGAAATAGGTGTTGCAACTCCAAACCATCAGATATTGAATAGTCCAGATGAGCTGACCTTGGACTTCCCGGTTGTTCTAAAGCAGGGCGAGGGGCAAGGTGGAAAGGACATTAAGGTTGCCAGTTCAATCGAGGATGTCAATGAATACTTCAAGGAATTTGATCAGGCGTTATGCGAGGAGTTCATTGAAGGGGCCGAAATATCTATTGAGGTATTGGGTTTCAATGGTGAATTTGTAGCGCTTCCCCCAATCTATAAGGGAGAAACCACTCTTGAAGGAACTCATCCATTGAACAAAACAAAAACGGGCCCGTGTATGGTTGAAGGACTGGACAATAACCTCGTTCAGCACACCGCATATAAGGTGGCAAAGAATTTGGCATCTGACGGAATATTTGAAATGGATTTCATGTACTCCAGAAAAAACGACCAACTGTATGCGATTGAAGTGAATACACGCCCTAACGGTACCCGATACTTGACCACTGCCACATGTGGTGTAAATTCATTGTGTGAATTGGTCAATATGGCCATTGGCGAGTTCAGCTTGGCTGATATTTCTGATAAGCTCCAATATCATTATTCGACAGAAATTCCAATTGGAAATTATAAAGGGCCTGCGCCAAACGAGCCTGTCAAATCTTTTGAGGTTAATGATTTTGTTGTACATGGTCCTGAAGGTTATCAGAGAGTTACTGCAAGGGCGAATTCAAAGCAAGAACTTGAAAATTTGGTTGAAAAATTAATCTGAAAGTCTGTGTTATAAGTTATAATTATAAATACTATTATCAAAATATATAATTAAAGTAATAAAAAATTTGATATAGTGGTATAATGAATAATACAGATATGTTAATTCTTTTTTTAGTAACATTATTTGCTACAATATTCTTTACATGGTACATTAGAGGAATATTATTAAGAGCAAGGATTGCTGATAATCCTATAGTCAGTGAACATAGGCATAAAAGCGGCACCCCTACAATGGGGGGAATAGCATTCTTATTTACAATTTGTTTCATTATTGCACTATATTATAAAAACACTCCAATATTGATTGTTTCGTTCATCATGCTCGCAGGAGGAATCGTGGGCCTGGTCGATGATTTGATTGGTCTTAAAGTCAAGGAAATTCAAAAGATTGTTGTAAACACTTCAGATGAGGTAATCGCTTTGGGAAGGCTCGATGTAGAGCCTGGCGAGGAAGTGCGTGTTGCAACCCCGAAGGCAAAGGCTGAAGTGGATGACCTGCTTAAGGAAGGCAAGGTTGAAGTCATAGGTGAAGTTCCAATCAAAACAGAACCTGAGGAAACTGAAAAGATTATCTGTCAAATCGTTTTGGGGTTATTCTTGGCATTGACTGGTGCCATAACAACATTGGGTGGATTCACATTGGGAATATTTGCCATTCCTGTTGTTGTGATAGCGATTCTTGGGTGTATCAATTCTGTTAATCTCATTGACGGTATGGACGGTCTTGCAGCGGGAATTGTGGGAATTGCATCAATCTCATGTTGTGTATACGGTTATCTCTTTGGACCCCTAACTATCATCCCGCCGTTTTTGATTTTGTCTGGAATATGTTTAGGATTTCTGGTGTTCAACAAGTATCCTGCATCAATATTCATGGGAGATACGGGATCATTTGTATTGGGTACAGGCTATGCGGCAGCGGTTATGGTATGTGATGTTCCATACTTCGGCGTTCTTGCATTGGGCGTGCCAATCTTTTCAGTCATTGTGAGCCTGTTGCACAGGGCACATATTATCAAATTGCCTGTAGAGCCTCTTCATCATACATTGAACCATTATGGAATGTCTGAGGTAAAGATCATTTTGACATATTGGGGTACTACAGCTTTATTATGCATCATAGGCATACTTGCCAAGATGTACTTATTCTAATTTCTTTTGGTGATTATTATGGATATTCAAGATTTGGTTGATTCTCTTAACGGAAAACTTATAGGAAATGAAGATTTCTTCTCAATTGACGGATTTAGCGGAGAGTTCACTTTCTTACATGATGCCCGCACTGGAGACATTGTCATAAGGGATTGGGTGGATTCAGTCGGTGTTGAAATGGCATTCAATCAGAATATTGCCTGTCTTATAACATGTGAACCTAGGGATGGTGCCATTGAGACTGCAGAAAGGTTATCTTTCCCATTAATCATTATAGATGATATGGAGCTTGCCAAGAATTACGCATTAAGGCTTTCCAAACCAGATAAGCTGGAAAACATCTGCGATTTGGTGAATGCTGTTGAGGGTGAACTTGTCGGCAATGACGAATTCTTCTCGATTGACGGATTTACCGGGAGATTCACATTCCTAAATGATGCCCATACTGGAGACATTGTCATAAGGCATTGGATTAACGGAACAGGTATTCAGATGGCATTCAATAAGAATATCGCATGTTTAATCACACAAAACCCAAAGGATGGAGCCATTGAAACCGCAAATAGATTGGGCTTTCCATTGATAATTACCGATAAGATTGAGCTTGCAAATGCATTTGCGCTTTCACATGCTGTACTGAACTATTCTCCATTTTCCCGCAATATTGTAATTACGGGAACAAACGGAAAATCAACAACATCACATCTGATTTATCATATCCTAAACAATGCAGGTTTTCATGTGCTGACAAATACCGATAGCGAATCCGAATTCAATACCCTAATCGATCCGATGGTTTCCAAAATGATTTCAGATGAGGTCAGAGAAAACGGTCAGCTTGATTATCTCGTTATTGAAGTGTCCGAAGTGCAGGGTTGGCTTGGAAAGCTGATGAAGAATCATGCAGCGCTGATGAGTGAGGCGGTCTATCCTTCAGTAGGCGTCATAACGAATATTGCGATGGACCATATTGGCCTTGTAAATTCAATCGATGATGTCTACAATGAGATAAAGGCTGTTCCTGAAGCTATTGGCGAGGGCGTCACCGTCTTGAATTATGACGATGAACTGGTCAGGTCATTGGATGCGAAAAATCCGTTTTTCACATCAATGTCTGAACTTGATAAGGACAATGCTGTTTACTTTGATGGGGATTCAATAATCTATGATGATAATCCTATTTTGACCATTGATGAGCTGCCATTCAAGGGAAAGCATTTCATTCAAAACATCCTGTCTGCCATTGGGGCATGCATATCTTTAAAGATTGACATCGATAAGATTGTTGAAGGTGTCAAAACATACAAAGCATTGAATAGGCGATTTGCCAAGCTGAATGAGGAACCGTTGATTTACGATGATTTCGCACACAATCCCGACGGCATCAAGGCGACAATCTCAGAGACTCTAAAACTGCTTCCAGAAAACCAAAAACTGCATGTTGCCTGTGCAATCAGAGGTTCCAGGGGAGTTGAAATCAACCAGCTGAATGTAGATGCTTTGGTGGAATCAATGAATGATGATATTGAATTGTATCTGTCCTCAAGCAACGATGTAGTAAATGAATTGAATTTCGTCGAAGACGATGAAAGAAATGTATTTTTCAATACTTTAGATGAAAACGGTATTGAATACACTCATTTCGATAATTTGAAGGACTGTTTGACTGAAGTTTATAAGAAGGCAGACAAGAATGACATCATTTTGCTGATAGGTGCTCAGGGAATGGATCCCGCAGAGTCACTTTTAAAAGACATTATATAAATTTAAATATTACATTGATTCAATATAATAAATGTATAAATTAATTCTTTTTAGAAGAATACGATACTACGAGGATATAAACATGTTTATAAAGATTAGGAGAGACACATTAATAATTTTATTATTGGCGTTTATTTTAATTCTTTGCGGTCGTTTAATCACATATGTTGCATTCGCTTCATCCACTGATATTGATGACGGCATCCCTATTTCAGGAGTCATTGTCAAGGGCAATGACATCGTTCCGGCAGATACTGTCAGGTATAATGTTATGCAAGCCGGTTTTAGGGATGGAAGTGTAATTTATGGAGATATTCTAAAGACTTCTAAAAGAGAAGTTTCCTTGCAGGATGCGATACAAACGGCGCAGGAATTTGCAACACGGTCGACAGTGCCCGGCACATCCGTTGAACCGATTACTGCAGCTGATGTGCAGGTGGATAAGAATACTGGTGTTGTTACTGTAACTGTTATAGAAGACTTTTCATCTGTAGAACTGAATAACCAAACGTTGGGAGTGGGATGAATGAAATTGAATAAGTTCCACGCATCCATTGTTTTTTTAATCATATTTTTGATGACAATGAGTAGCGTTGCTGCTACTTGTAACATCATTGTTATTACAGACCCTTCAGGCAATGACCCAAATGGTGCGGCAGCTGGAAGTATGTCTTTTGCAGATAACATGTTCCAGTCCACATTTTTAATGTCTAAAAACAATCATTTTGCAGTGCTCTCAGGGGGTACCGGTAGTTCCGATACAAGGCTGGATTCCGTTATTGATGCAGTTGCTAATTTGGAGAATAATGCTTCTGCTGCTTCTGCGGCATCTCTTGCTTCACAATTTAAAGGAGCTCGTCTGGTAGTTGGTGGTCCAAGTATTGGAGCAGCTATTGGAGGTTCGTTTGATGCATATGTAGTCACTGTTGATGATGCGAGCAATGATATTAAAGTAACACCATATTCCAGTGGTGTAGCTACATTGCAGCCTGGCCAGAAAGGAGCCATTATTCACTTAAGGAACACTGATGGAAATCCGTTATATGGTACAGCTGATTCCGTCAGAAAAGAGACAGCAATGAATATCGGAAAAATGATCAGGGACGGATATCCTGCAACCACAATTCTTTCAGAAGCCATGGGTGAAGTAGCTCGTGATTCAGGAGAAAGATACGGTGGTGGTGGAGCGAATCTGGTTTCCGGTATTGCAACCGATGACATGTTTACTCCAATCGAGATGAATCAGACCGGTTATCCTATGGATGAGGAATACTCAAAGGTCTGTGATGAATGCGGATGGGGTATGGGTTACCCTAGAGCTGAAGGATATGACAGGTGTCCTGTCTGTGGAGCTGAAGTTAGAACCGTTTATGCATATGAGGCATTAGGAACTGCCTTAACTATAAGTCCAACAGCAGTCAGTGTTTCAGTTTATGGAAGTGACAAGCCTGGTTTGGCAGAGACCACATCTGAAATTGTTGAATCAGCTGTTGCAAAATATGGATATGATGCATCAGCCATTGCAGGTTCAATCAATAGGGCCATTAATAACGGACTTTTAATGGGTGTTGACCATGTGGAGCCTAAGGACATTAACGTTAAGCAAGGTTCCAAGGCCGTTGGTGTTTATTATAATGCCCTTCCGGGAGACAGATCCTCTCCGGCTTGGGACTTGCCTATTGACGGCAATATCTTAAACATCCTGGGCAGTATTCAAACCGCAGTGGGAATTATTCTGATACTTCTAGTCGTATTCAGATCCAGATTGCTGAAGTCATTCCAGAATAGGTGATAGTCATGGCGTTGATATTGGTTAGGGGTGAAAGCAATTCCAAATTGCTCAGTGCAGTTTCGGACATGGAACGTCATGGAAATCTGACTTTGACTACAAAACCGAAGGTTGTCGATGCAAAATTTGCCGATTCATTGGTTGAAGGTATTCTGAATTCCGAACTTAAAACGAAATCCAATGTCGCCATTGCATTTTTTGTAAAGGAGGATACTACTTTAAGCATCATGCAAGTTAAAAAGATTCATCCTCCGGCTCATGTAGTGGTCGTTAGCGATGAATATGATGCCTATTCCAAACTGGAATATGTTTTGAATAATGCTGAGGAATTCAATGATTATCATTCCACTAAAGCTATTAATGATGGGATGATTGACTATAAAATTAATAAAAAAGAAAGGCATATTAGAAATGATAAATTGAATAGCTATATCAAATAGCTATTTCCTTTTAATTTTCATAATATTGCCTAATGTTCGCTCTCCGGATGAGTTGCTGACAAAGTCGTTCAAATCGATTGAATCTACCTTTTCAAGTAACTTGATGTCCAGAGTGTTTTCCAATTTTTTTGTAAGCTTGGTGTCCGGAGTCATTTTGCCGGTTTCAATTCTGGTTATCACTGAAACCCTTTCGTTTATCTTTTTACCTAAATCTTCACGAGACCAGTTTTTAGCTTCTCTGGCTTTTCTAACTTCAAAGCTGAAGTCTTCAATTAATTCATCTGAAGGTTCATCGTTTCTGGAGTAAGGCCTATTCCTTGTAGTTGCCGGCCTCTGATTTTTATTATTTTTTTGTTTTACAAATTTTGGTTTAGGGGGTGCTTTTTGAATTTTTCCAAGTTTTGAACACTCTTTGCAAACAACCATCACTGATCCTTCAATTTTCGCTCTTATAGGATTGTTTTCTGGCACAGGTTTGCCACAAATTTCACATTCCATATTAATCAGTTCCTTAATTTTTTCTAAATAAATATATATTATTAATGTTATATAATGATTGTTAGCATCAATTAAAATGAATACCTTTAAATACTTTAAAGTTACTAATTGTTATTAAAGTAACATGTTGTTAAAATTTTAAACTAACTGGAGATGATTCACATGGAT
>CACWUH010000004.1 GCA_902764015.1 uncultured Methanobrevibacter sp.
TTCAGGAGGTAATTGGTCTATTGCTCTTTCTAATAAATCTTCATATTTGTCCATAATTATCTCTCCTTATAAAATTAGTATAAGTATAATATATTAAATTTGGTCCTAATCATTTATTAATGTATTGCATGTTTTAAAAGTATTTTATAAAAAAATGAAAAATTGAATATTTAGACTATACGCGTCTAAAGTATCCGGTAGTCGGTTCGTAGATAACTCCTTTCTGAACAAGGTTCCTTACGATTTGCTGAGTTTTATCTTCACTCAATCCATATTTCTCGCTCATATTGGAAAGTAATACGTTTAATGGCACTTCTCCACCATAATCTTCTTCAATCTGTTTGATTTCTTCGGTTACACGTTGTATTTTGTCCCTTTCGTTTTTTGGTGTTCCTGATTCGCCAATACGGTCGATATCAATTTCACCGGTTTCAGGGTCCATACCTATCTTTTGAAGACATGCAAGCTGCAATTTGACGGCCTTGTTGGCATCCTCTACTTCCACCTTGTCCTTAAGCTTGATTTTGGCGCTGGCTTCTGCCAAACGGATGGTTGCTTCCAACTGCCTTGCAGTGATTGGAACTGCTCCCTGCTCTTCCGGATTGCTGTTTCTTGTATTTACATAAAACTCTCTTAAAATCTTATTTGCCTCATCGGTCAAATGGGGATTGACATTCTTTCGTGCATATGCAATATATTTCCTAAGCAGGTCAGGTTCGATTTCATAGTCGATTGAAGTGTACTGGTGGGTTTTAAGGATGTGCTCCGCCAATTCCGAATCCTTTTCCCTGCTTGGCTTGTCTTCAATGACAAAGATCAAATCAAAACGAGAAATGATTGGGGCAGGCAGGTCAATCTGTTCTGCAAGGATTTTATAAGGGTCAAACCTTCCGAATTTAGGGTTTGCAGCTGCAAGGACAGAACATCTTGAATTCAATGTTGCCATGATTCCTGCCTTTGCAATACTTACGGTCTGCTGTTCCAATGCTTCGTGAAGCGCTGAACGGTCTTCTGCACGCATCTTGTCCAGCTCGTCGACACATACGTTTCCCTGGTCTCCAAGCACCAGTGCACCCGCTTCAAGGGACCATCCGCCAAGCTCGTCCCTGACTGCTGCTGCGGTCAATCCGGCACCACTTGTACCCTTACCGCTTGTGTAGATACTTCTTGGGGCAAGCCTGGAAACGTATTTCAATATTTGGGATTTACCTATACCTGGGTCTCCGACAATCAGAATATGGATGTCTCCCCTTAGTTTGGTTTCATCTTCGAGCTGTTTTGAAGCTCCTCCAAACAACTGAAGTGCAATGGCTTCTTTAACTTCTCGATATCCTTTGATTGACGGTGCTGTTGATTTGATAATTTTTTCGTAAATGTGAGGGTCCTGTGACAGTTCAATGATTTTTTCCTCATCTTCTTCGGAAAGCTGCAGCTCTTCAAATTCCTGTTCCAGCGGTTCGATATGATTCACATAAATGTAATTCTTGAATTTTCCGCTTCTCTCTTCTCTGAAGGTCTTCAATGTACCTGTAATCCTTACCTTGTCTCCAGGGTTCAAGTCATCAACCAAATCGTCCTCCAGAATCATCAGCATCTGCTTAGGCTCGGTTCCTCCGGAGAGATTCTCTAAAGGTTCCTGCATTCTTGCTGTTTGGGTATCGATGTATTTTGATTCCTCCTGAAGCAGTCTGAATGACCTTCCGCCACATTCACTGCATAATGACGGTTCTATGATGTGGTTTCCAGATGTCTGTTCGACCTCATGCAGTCTCATGCATCCTCTACATTCAAAAACACCGGTTTCAATACGAGGTCTTATCTCATCTGTTTTTCTCACAATCCCATCTGCAGCAACGAATGTTCCGATGTATTTACTTAAGAGGTCTTTCAATTGAACCTGGTTGGTTAAATTTTCAAATCGGATATTAATGTCTGCATCCTTAACCAGGGGGTCAATGTTTTTAATCGCAATCTGCGCTGCCTGAATAACCTCTTCAGGCTTTTCGATTAGCAAATCGGCTAACTCGGGATCAAACATTTCCAATGAATGGTAATTCACGGTAAGCGATCGCTCATCGGGATACTTTTCAAGTATCTTGAATACATCGTCCTTATATGATGTCGCAAAAAATTCCTCGAATTTTGCAGTTGATGTTTGTGTTTTGCTAGTAGAGTTCATTGTCATAATATTAATTTTTTATACTTAAAAAAATTTGCCCAAGAGCATCTGAAAAGTAATATTAATATACTAGTAATAAATATATCTATAATTAATAGATTTATTTTTGAGGTTAATATGAGAAAATCTAGATTAAGCTTATTCAAATCCACTTCAATGATGATTTCCGTTGTTGGAATTATCATGATAGTATCTACAATTATTGTTGTGGCATATGTAGGTTACAGCATGGTTTCAAGTGGCATCACAAATGAGATATCCTCTGGAACCCAATATGATGAGCTTGCCGAGTTAAGGTCTTCATACAACAACCTGTCTGTCAAGTTCGATAACATAAAGGCGACTTATTACGCCGGCGGTCCTGACGACGTCAAGGTTTATAATGATGCAAAAATAGAGTTGTCACGGGCAGATTCGGCCATTCAGAATGTTCAAAGTGCTTTGGATGCGGGTAAACCATCCAATGAGGTTGACAGCAGGATTGACTTTGCCAAAGAAAAACTTAAGACAGCCAATCAAGCCTACAACGAACTTTAACTTATTTTCTTTTTCTCTTTTTTTTATTCGGCATATATTCAAGCCCAACTACATACATTTCAGAACTCTTTTTGCGTGATGATGCAGGCTTTGTGGTTCTTACATGCCTGAACTTGCTTTTGAGTGAATCGAGCATTTCCTTATATTCTGGGCCCTGAAACACCTTCATGACAAGGTTTCCTTTTGGTTCTAAAATGTTTTCGGCTATTCCGATGACTGCATATGTCAAATCGATTGATCTCAACTGGTCGATGTTCTTGATGCCGGAAAGCGAAGGCGATGCGTCTGACATGACGACCTTTGCTTTTCCTCCGATGATTTCCATAATCTTTTCCTGGACTTCAGGGGTTGTGAAGTCGCCTCTGATTCCGTAATAGTTTTCCTCGTGGAATTTCTTGAACCTGTTTAGGTCAACTCCGACAACGATTCCGTCCTCGCCCACCTTTTCAAGGGCGACCTGTGACCATCCGCCCGGTGCTGCGCCAAGGTCAACTACGGTATTTCCCTGCTTGATGAGTTTGTACTTTTTGTCAAGTTGTTTGAGTTTATATGATGCTCTTGAACGATAATCTTCCTTCTTTGCTCTTTTGTAATAGGGGTCATTGTGCTTTTCCATTTGCCATTTGCTTCCCATTTCAATCCCTCTTGTATTGGTCAAAATCAAGTGCGCTGCATACCGGTGAGCCGATTTTCACGATTTCCACATCGACTGCCTTGTCTTTAATTTCAAGAAGCATCACGGTTCTGTCGGCAAGCCTTGGAACGATTGGGCTTCCAGGATTTAGAAGCAGGATTCCTTCCTTCTGCTCTATTTTCGGCTGATGTGAATGTCCCGAAACCAGAATGTTCACATTTAGTTCTTTTGCCAGATACAAAAGCTGGTCGCTGTCTGCTCTTGGATAGACCTCTCCATGTATGACTCCAATTTTCAGGCCTTCCGCTTCAATGACCTTTGCTTTCGGCAGGTCGATTCCATTTGCCCGGTCCATATTTCCCTGAACTGCCATGACCGGAGCGATCTCTTCCAGTTCATCCATTACTTTCGGGGAAGTCAAATCTCCAGCATGTAAGATTAATTCAACATTGCTGAATGCTTCAAGCACTTTTTGAGGCAATATTCTTGCTCTGTCAGGTATGTGGGTGTCTGAAATTAAACCAATCAACATTTTTTTTCAATCCTCAATAATTCAATTAAATCATTTGTTAATTATCATTATTAAATTTTCAAACAAAAACTATTATAAATTGCTAAAAATATATTTATATATATCATTCTTTTAGGAGAAGATAAAATGGGAGAAGTAAAAAAGGAAGATATTTTAGATATTTTGGCTGGTTATGATAAAAGTGAAATCACAATAGCCACTCTCGGAAGTCACACTTCTTTACATATTTTGCAAGGTGCAAAAGAAGAAGGATTTAGAACCGCTATCGTTTGTGAAAAAGGAAGAGAAGTTCCATATGACATAGTCAATGAAGACGTTCAGCAACAGCTCAGAGATATGAACGCAATCGTTGTTCCTCACGGATCTTTTGTCGCATATGCTGGTCTTGACAATGTTGAAGATAAGTTCAATGTCCCAATGTTCGGAAACAGAGACGTGCTCAGATGGGAAGCTGAAAGAGACAAGGAAAGGGCACTGCTTGTTGAAGGCGATGTAAGAATTCCATTCAAATACAATGATCCTTCTGAAATTGACCGTCCGGTAATGGTCAAGTTCCCAGGCGCAAGAGGCGGAAGAGGCTACTTTGTAGCATCATCCCCAGAAGAGTTCGATGCAAAAATCGATGCCATGAAAGCCCGTGGATGGCTGGACGACAGTGACGTGGAAGCTGCACACATTGAAGAATACGTTTCAGGCTGCAACTACTGTATCCACTATTTCTACTCAGCCCTTGATGATAAGGTAGAACTGATGGGTATGGATACAAGATACGAATCAAGCATTGACGGATTTGTAAGGATGCCTGCCAAAGACCAGCTGGACATTGATTTAAGTCCATCATATGTTGTTACCGGTAACCACCCTGCAGTTATTCGTGAATCCTTACTTCCACAGGTATTTGACATTGCTGACAAATTAACCGAAAGCGCTAAAAAACTGGTTGCTCCTGGATTGAACGGACCGTTCTGTATGCAAACATTAGTGAACGATAATCTTGAAGTGATCTGTTTTGAAATCAGTGCAAGAACCGACGGTGGAACAAACACATTCATGGATGGTTCTCCTTACTCATACCTGACATACGGCAAACCAATGAGTATGGGAAGAAGAATTGCTCTTGAAATCAAAAACGGTATAGAAAGAGATGAATTAGAAAAAATAATAACATAAATTTGTTATTATTTTTTTGTCCATGCACCAACAAAACCGACAAATGCACCGATAATGAATATCATTGCCGCTAAAGCGATTATTCCATTTTGAGTTAAGAAAAATCCATCGAATTGGCCCATATATCCCTGGAATGTCAGGACAATGATAGGTGTTGATGCGATTGCACCGCTTAATGTTCCGGCTTTCCAGTCGTTCTGACCGTATCCTGCATATAGAAGTCCTATTGATGCAAACGGATAGAGCCAATCTGAAATCTGCCATCCGAATAATATGAATGCGCCGGCTATTGCCGCTCCAAATACCAAAGCCTTAAAATTAAAATCTGTAAACTTGTTCATTTCATATCTCCAAAACTATTTATCTTTAGAAGCTAGCGCTCCTCCAACTGCTCCTGTAATTCCCATTACTATTGCATAATAAATTAAAGTTTCGACAACGGCTATTAAACTTGTAACTCCGGAGATTGTAAATCCGGTCAAACCTCCGAAGAGGCCGGCAAAGCTGCCGCCAAATGTTGCAACTAAAATGAATAGTACTGCAGCAAGGATTGTTCCCAATGCTCCGGCAAGCGCGGCATTCCATAAACCACCCAATATTCCGGAATGGGCAATATATCCGGTAATGAATCCTACAATCAATAATCCTATAAATTCATAGGGTGCAAAGAATGCCTTCACAATAATTGCAAGTATGAAACCGATAAATACTGCGCTCCATTTAGCCATAATATCACCGTTTAATATAATTATTTAATCTCATTATTATAAGTTTTTATCTTTTTTTTGAGTTTTAATGGGGAATCTAATCTTTTGGCACAACTGGAAAATTGATTCATTTTTGAAAAATTATACTCTCTTTAAAATATTGCTTTTTGCTTGTAAAAACTTAAATAATTTTTATATATAATGTAAACATTTTTATAGTCGAAAAATTATGAAAAAATATATATACGGCAGATAATAGATATTTAACCGCAATTGGTGACTATTTGTTTTCATGATTTTTTTGAAGATGAATTGCCTAAAATTGCAGATGCCATGCCATCACATTGTAAAAAAATGAGGGGTACGTAATATGAACTGGAAAAATTTCAATACAAATTATCGGTACAATTCAAAACATAATATGCACAAAATCAGGGAAATGGTGCGGGAAATAATGGAAGAGGATGTCAATCCGCAAACTCTTGATTTTCTGTTCAGATATAATTCTAGAATATATCCTAAAACCACTCATGTTGAATTGGACTTGCCTGGTGAGTTTGAAGAAGTTAAGGACACGGCGGTCTTCATATTGAATGGGACTGCAAAAAGTTGGATTATCTCGAAGCCGTATCTAAGGGAGGCATTGTCAAAAGGGATGCATTAGTCAATGCTGAACAGCAGGCTGGTGTATTAGGGTTTAGCAAAGCTGTAGACATATTTGAATACAGCCTTTTTGAAACCATTCAGGAAAAAAGGTTATGTTATCCGGTCGTCGTAACGGACCATGATTATGGCGTTGAATACAAGGATTACGAAATTGAGGGGAGATCTTTTAGAATCCATTTTAGAATATTTAACAAGGAAAAAATCAACAAAATTTTAAATACTTTGAAAGCAAAAGATTATAATAATCAGGTATTATCGAATACGGACTATATTCGATTTGTCTATTGCCTTATATTTGCAAGTAAGGACTTTGCAAAAGAAGTTATTGAAGAATTGGTCTATTTGTTTGCAACAATCGAAAATATCAGTTCAACTCAGCAAATCGATTTGTTTTTGGCTTTTAAAATGATTATAAAGTTCAGATTTGGTGATGATTTAAAAAGAAAAGAGGAGTTGTTAGAAATGGTTATTAAAAGTGTGCACGAATCAAGGCATGATGAACTCAATGGATATGAAGCAAAGCAGAAAAGCATTGAAGAATTAAAAATGGATTATGCCACATTAAAAGCTGAAATGGATAATGTTATTTCTGAAAAGGATAATCTTATTTTTGAGAAGGATAAGGTTATTTCTGAGAAAGATGAGGTGATTGAGGTTATTAATAGGGATAATGAAACTATGCAAAATGAGCTTGACGAAAAGAATGTTTGGATTGAAAAAGCTAAAAAGGTTCTTGCAAAGAATCATATATTCCTTTAATTCTTATTTTGGCTATTAATATATATCTTTCAGTTTGTCCCTGATTTGGTCAAGTATCGCCTGATGCATTCTTTTTGTAAACTCTCCCTTATCGTTCTGATTCAGGACATCAAGATATCCCTGTGAAACCAGATTGAATGCAAATGGACTTGGAATAACTGTATCAATTGTTTTTATCTCCATTTCTCCTGAATCGACCATACTGATGACTTTCAAGGCATTCTTAATGTCCATGTAGTCTTCCATTGCTTCCCTTCTTGATTCCTTTAAAATCGGAAAACCGTCATCCATGTCCTGGACGAATTTGAGAAGTATCTTTCCCCGCACCTGCTGGCGACCCACAGACTTTGATTCTCCCTTGTATCTTCTAAGGGTCATCAAAGACCTTCCGGCACAGTGCCTGAATCGTGATGCCAATGTTTCTGTTTTATTAAGTGAATTTGTCAAGATTCTTTCAAAGTTCTCCGGATTCAGCTGCCTGAAGGATTCCAAACCTCCTATTGTGCCGTCCGAGCTCAGGTAAAATCCATTGTCGGATATTGATATCGTGACATTGGTGTTGTATCTCTGGGCAACTATGTAGGCGACTGCACGGGAGAGCGCATCATTAACTTTCCGGCCAAACAGCGAGTGGAATATGACGAATTTCCTGCCTCCGAATCCCTTGTAGTATTCAATGAGCAGGCATCTGTTGGATGGGATTTTGGCGTACTTGTACTGCTCGACGAAGTATTCGTAAATGGAATTTGCCGCAAAGTCATCGACATAGAGATAGTCGTAGATGAACTCCATTATCTCCTCCTTGCTTCTGCGGTACTCGAATCTGGCTTCCATGAACGAGCGGAACTTCTGTATCTCCATTGCAAGGTCAAAGGATAGTGGCAATTGCTGTGAAAACCATGACGGTATTGTTGGCGGTCCGCTTGCGGGGGTCACGTTGATTGTCATTCCCTTGCCGTAGTTGAACCTGTAGGTTCGCCCTCCCAGAACGAATGTGTCTCCCTTTTTCAACCTCTCCATGAATGACTCTTCGATTTTGCCCACCGTTTCGCCATCGCATTTGACAAGAACTCCCGATGAATCCGGTATGGTTCCGATGTTTGTTGAATAAAGCATTCTTGCCAGCTTTCCACGCTTTCCGAACGTGTTTTCATTATAGTCAATCCAGATTTTGGCATAGACATATCTCTCTTCAAGTTCGCTGTATTCTCCGCTGAGATAGCTCAATATGTCTTCGTAGTCATCCCTTTCGAGATCCTTGTAGCAGTAGCTTTTGCGTATCACGTCGTATGCATAATCGATGTCCCACGGGTTTTCAATGCTCATTCCGTAGATATGCTGGGCCAAAACATCCAAACAGTTTTGAGGTATCGATATCTTGTCTATTTTTCCTTCCTTGGCGTTTTTAAGTAGCACTGAACATTCCACCAGATCGTCACGGTCTGTGACAATGATTCTGCCTTTCGATTTCTCATGCAACCTATGTCCGCTTCTCCCGATTCTCTGAAGCGCCCTTGCAACCGATTTCGGCGAGTTTATCAAAACCACCAGGTCGATATATCCGATATCGATTCCAAGCTCCAGGGATGTTGACGAGACGACCGCCTTGAGTTTTCCTTCCTTCAGCTTGTTTTCGGTTTCAAGGCGCACTTCCTTTGAAAGCGAGGAGTGGTGGGCCATTATGTTGGAATCGCTGTAGTGCATCGGATACATCTTCTTCAGGTTGTAGACAAACCTTTCCGTTCCGCTTCTCGTGTTTGTGAATATCAGCGTTGTCTTGTTTTCCTGTATCAGGTCATCCAACAGATCATACATTCCAAGCCGGGTGTCCTCCTCATCGGCAAGCACGATGTCGCTTACCGGACACATCACTTCCATGTCAAGCTCCTTCAGGTAGTTCACATTGACTATTTGGCAGTTCCTCTCGACTCCGTATTCATATCCCACCAGAAACCGCGCAACCTCTTCAATTGGGCTGACGGTTGCTGACAGCCCTATCCGAGTATACTGTCCGATAAGATGCTGCAACCTCTCCAGTGACAGGCTTAAATGCACTCCCCTCTTGTTTTCGGCCAATGAGTGTATTTCATCGATGATGACATATTTGACATGGCTCAGCTTTTCCCGGAACTTCGGGGCAACAAGCAGAATAGACAATGTTTCCGGAGTAGTAATCAGGATATGCGGGGGCTTTTTGAGCATCTTCTGGCGTTGGTATTGTGTGGTGTCGCCGGTTCTAACGGCCTTTCTGATTCCCAACTCACGCCCGGCAATCCTTTCTATTCCCTCAAGTGGTTCGTCCAGGTTCTTTTCGATATCGTTGTCCAGCGCCTTTAGGGGCGAGATGTAGATGCAGTAGACCTTGTCTTCCAGTTCATCCTTTTCTGCCAATGCGGTCAGTTCGCTGATTACGGATAAAAATGCCGTCAGTGTCTTTCCGGACCCTGTCGGTGATGAGATAAGTATATTGTTGCCTTTGTGGATGTCTATGATTGACATTTTCTGGGCAGGGGTGAAATCCTCGAATTGGGAGTCGAACCATTGCCTCACCCAGGGGTGGAGCGTCTTGAAAATCTGCTTTTTGGAATAGGTTTTTGTCTGCTCTTCAATCATGTTCATCATCGGCTCTTTGGAATTTTCATATTGTCATGTTTCAGATTTCTATTTGTATTTTCGTTGTTATAATTTTAATTGTATTTTTTGTACAGTCGGGAAATCATGGCACTATTTTTTTAACCAGTATATTCAATTTTTTAAATATTTTTTAGAATTGTATATTTATTTAATGGGATTTAATGAATATTACTCAAAAAAATATAAAAATAGTTAAATAGTTTATTTTCCATACAATTATACATAGTCTTAGGACTAAGGTGGTATAAAAAATGAAAAATTATTTTGATATTAAAGACAAAGTTGCAGTAATCACTGGAGCTTCATCAGGTCTTGGCTGGCAAATCGCTCAGGCATATGCAAGCCAAGGTGCAAAATTAGCATTATTCGCTAGAAGAGAAGAAAGACTTCAAGAAAACGTTGCTGACATCGAAAAAGAATTCGGAACCGAAGTAATGTATGCAGTTTGTGACGTAGGTGACTACGACAGCATCACCGCAGCAGTTGCAAAAGTTATGGATGCTTACGGAAGAATCGACATCTTAGTTAACGCAGCAGGTATGGGTAACAACAAACCGGTCATGGACCAATCCAACGAAGAATGGGAAAGACACATCCACATCGACTTGAGCGGTGTATACTACATGTGTAAGGCCGTCGGTGAAATCATGATCAAGCAGGAATATGGTAAGATCATCAACATCGGTTCAATCCACTCAAGGGTAATCTTCCCTGGAGGAGGAATCAGTGCATACTCCTCAGCTAAAGGTGGAGTAATGAACCTCACCAAAAACCTGGCTGTTGAATGGGCTCCATATAACATTACCGTAAACGCTATCGGTCCGGCAGTATTTGAAACAGAATTGACTGTTGACTCCATCGAATTGCCTGGATTCATGGATCTTATCAAAGCATACTGTCCTGCAGGCCGTTTGGGTAAACCTGGTGAATTGGACGGTATTGCAATCTATCTTGCATCCGACGCATCCAGTTTCTGTACAGGTCAACTGATCTGTATCGACGGTGGTTGGACAGCTATCTAAATAAGAGATTTTCTCTTATTTTTTTCTATTTTTTTTAGATACTTTTTCTTAAAGATTATATATTTTTAAAATCTAATTATAACTATGTCAAATTTAAGTTTTGAAGAAGCAATTAACAATCTCTCCGATGATGATGTCAAGGTAAGAAAGGAAGCTATCGAGGCATTGGTCGGAGTTACTGATGAAGATGCTATTGAACCGTTAATTAAAGCCACCACTGATGAAAACGCTCAAGTCAGATTCAAGGCTGCCGAAATATTGGGCAGCATGGGCGATGTGGCAGTTGACAAACTAATTGATGAATTTACAAGTGCAGAAGGAAAAGACAAACGTTTCCTTGCTTTTGCACTCAAGGAAACTGAAGACAAGAAGGTCATTCCCTATTTTGTAGAAGCGACTGGTGATGAGGACTTTGGAGTTAGAAAGGTTGCGGTGCGTGCATTGGGCGAGCTTCAGGCTGAAGACGAGCTGGATTCAATTGCAAAATGCCTTGAAGATGAAGATTGGGGAGTAAAGCTTGCAGCCATCCAGGCATTAGGGGACCTTGCAAGCGATGAGGCAATCCAACTGATCAAGGATGCAAGAAAGGCTGAAGATGATAAGGACTTCAAGAAATCATGCAATAAGGCCATCAAGAAAGCTCAGAAAAGACAAAAGGCAAAAGAGTCTGGTGAAGCTGTTGTAAAGGTCATTCCAATGAGTACAATAAAGGAAATGGAAAAGACCAATCCTCAAAAGGCCATCAAGGAATATGAACGCTATGTCGAGGCAAAACAGACCAAGGATGCTCCATACAAAAGACTGTGTGTGCTTTACCGGAAAGCCGATGACTACGACAATGAGGTCAGGGTCATAGAAACGGCAATCGAGGTGTTTGACGGCACCAAAAAGGTTGACTACTTCAAAAAAAGGTTGGCCAAACTGAAATAATTATTTTGGGATGACTTCGTAGAGGTCTTTCCTTTTATTCTTTAAGACGGGAATCTCTTCCCTTACTTTTTTTATTTCATCCAAATCAATTTCACAAATAATCAGTTCTTCTTTTTCGCCTGCCTGGGCTATGACTTCGCCCCAGGGATTTGCAACAATCGAATGGCCGTAGCTGTGATAGCTCGCATCCAAATTCAGTGCAGGTGCAACGCCAATGCAGAAGACCTGGTTGTCCAGTGCCCTTGAACGGAATAAAAGTTCCCAATGGGCCGGCCCGGTGGTCTGGTTGAATGCTCCTGGATAAAATAATGCCAATGCTCCCTTTTCAGCCATTATTCTTGCAAGCTCAACAAAGCGGACATCATAGCATATTCCGATGCCGATTTTTCCAAAGTCTGTGTCCACAACAGTGAATTCATCACCAGCAGTCAAAACATCGGATTCCTTGAAAGTGATCCTGTCCTTGACGTCAATGTCAAAAAGATGCATTTTCCGGTGTTTGGCTATAATATCTCCTGTTTTATCAAAGAGGTAGCTGGTGTTATATAGTCTGTCGCCTTCCCTTTCGGGAATCGAACCGGCTAAAATGTAAACGCTATTGGCTTTAGCTAGCTTAGAAATAGTATTCAATGTGTGGCTGCCGTGTTCCTCTTCACCATATTCAATAAACTTGTCATTGGAATAGGGGCAGTTGAACATTTCGGGCAAAATTATAAAATCAGCATTGCCATCTACACTATCGGCTATCATTGAAGTGGCTTTTTTAAGATTCCTCTCCTTGTCATCAACCACATTCATCTGACAAAGGGCAAGCTTGATTTTGTTCATGTTAACACAAAAAATAGAAAAAAAGTATGAATTGAATCATACTTAAGCGATATCTGCTGATTTAATGGTGTTTTCGATATCTTCAGAAGTAAGGGAGTTTTCAGAAGATCCGGTTACCTTGAAGACATATAGTTTTCCATCACTGAACATTGAAACGTATCGGGTGTAGTCCCCATCAGCATTTTCTAATAGCATATTTGATGAGTTTCTACCGTCTAGAGTTATTGTTTCAACGAGTTCGACATAATCGCCGCCCTCTTGGGCGTGACTAATTCTTTGCTGGGTTATGTCTTTTAGGGAATTGGCATCACTTGTAATGTTGTAATACTCTATTGTTGTATTTTCCTCATTCAGGAAAAATTTGGCTCCAGGATGTTCTTCATCGCTTCCATTCACTTCTTCCCAAGCACTTGGGTATTTAAATGAAAAATCCCCTTCCTTGAATTCAACCAAATCATTTGATTGGATTACAGGGTTGGAGCCGCCGCCAGCATTCTTGTGGGTTCCCATATAGACAATTCCACAAATAACAATTAAAGTTATAATTAAAATGACTCCAATAACGAGCTTGTTCTTTTTAAGGATAGTAACAATGCCGTCGTCATTATCAGTTTTTTTCTCTATAATTGGTTTTTCTTGGAAAATATCCTCTTTTTTAGGTGCTACAACTTTTGGTTTGGGAAATTCATAACCGCAATTTCCGCAAACGGGAGCACCGTCATAACTAGGATTTCCACATTCGGGACATTTTTTCACAGATTTACCTCCATTAAGATTAACATTTATTATTTATATTATAAAAATATATTTAATTAATGTGATAACATGGCGGATGAGAAAACTATTAATCTTGATGACATAAATTATGCGGTCTATAAAATCGGAGAATGGAAAAATCATTATGAAATTAACCAAATAGGTCTGTCCCGAGAAATACCGGTTACCAAAAACACAATAACTCATATAAAGTTTTCAATGGATGAAATCAGAAATTCACAATTCTCCATTTCGGATAGGACTGTCAACGGGTTTGTAGCCATTGCAATGCAATTGAATCCTAAAGTCCAGGAAATGGAATTGGGCGAGGCCATTGAACTTGAGGAAAAGGAATATCAAAATATCCTATCTGAACTGGACGGTCTCGACGTTTTGAGTGATGATGAAAGCATTCCGCTTGATGGTGAGGAGTATCTTATCTATAAATTGGAAAAGGACTGTCATGTAACAACTTCACTTCCGGCAAATGAGTTCACTCAGAAATTCTATGATGAGGAACTGAAAAGAATTGAAGATGCTCTGGACTAGAAGAAATCCAGAGTTACTTTCTTGTCTCTTTTTAACTCACGCGGAGGCTCGACGGATACGAATTCGATGCCTTCCTCTTCAATCATCTCCAACGCATCATCCATGATTGATGGCGCAACAAGCAATCCCCTAATCTTTTTCTTTTCGGCTTCGACTTCCCTTAGGTAGTCATTGTCGGTGTTTTCCATATCCTGGATGTATCTCCTGAGCTGCTTTACGGCAGTCACTCCGGCTTTTCTGGCCTTAAGTTCTAGAATCATCAGATTGTTGTCGCTGTCCTTTCCTAAAATGTCAATGAAACCGTGTTCAACGCTGTATTCTCTTGTGGTTGGCTTGAATCCTTCCTCAATGATATGGGGCTTTTCCATTATCATGTCGCTCATGTCCTTTTCATATCCTGCCTGCTCAAGCTCTTCAAAGTCCTCGACATTGGCATAGTTTATGAATTGGATGTGCTTTATCTCAACGGTCAAAAGCTCCTTTGGAGTCCTTCTGTGGCTTTCCAGAAACAGGTTGTCATTTTTGATGTAGGTTCTTGTTCTTGATTTTGGAGGCTGCCAGTTCACGGGTTCGACCTTCTTTTCCTGATGTATTAAAAATGCCCCATCAGGCTTGATCATTATTATGCGCTCTCCCCAGTTCAATTCACTCAGGGCCCTTCCTTCATAGTTTACTTTGCAGCATGCAAAAATGAGTATCGTTGCCCTTTTTCTGAGGGCCTCTTCAATCAAATCATAAGCATCTTCGCAGTTAGGTTTTTCTAAAATTTTATATTTCATCACAATAACATTGTTTAGATTAATTTAAATATTTTGTTTTCAAAATCAATTATTATAGTTTAGTGGGGGAATTTCCATTTACGACGAGGAATATTTTGAAGAAAAAAAAGAGTATTTCACCATGGATTCGTTTGAATTCCAGAGCGGTGAGGTGATTGATGATGCTGTTGTTGAATATATGACATTCGGAACTCCGAAATACGATGAAAACGGAGTCATCAATAATGCTATTGTTTATTGTGCAGGATCTCTTGGAACATTTGCCGGAATAATTAAGATTCTGCCTTTGACCGAAAAGGGCGATGCATTCGATGCGGACAAATACTTTTTCATCAGCATGTCCGCCTTGGGCGCTCCTGGGTCATGTTCCCCTTCTGGAACCGGTTTGAAAAGAAAGTTTCCGGAATATTCCCTTGTGGATGTCGTCAATTTCCAGAAGCAATTCTTGAGCGAAAAGTTCGGCATTGAACACGTCTTGGGATTGATAGGCAATTCGATGGGAGGATTCATCGGTCTGACACAGGCCATTGAATATCCTGATTTCCAGGACTTTATCATCTGTGGTGTAAGCAGCTACAAGGTTGCGGGCCATGACTACATCCTTTCAAGATTTGTCGACGAAATCATTACCTCCGATCCGGATTATGCAAAGGGTGAAATGACCTATTCGCTGATAAGGACCTTGAGATTGGCGAACCTTGCTGAATTCAACTTCGGGCTTTCAAAAGAGGCCTTAAGGGCAATGTCCAATGAGGAATTGGCCTGCGAATTCGAAACATTTGGAAACGAGATGCTTGAAACCGACATCTATGACTTGAAATACTGCAATGCCTCCTGCATGAACTTTGACGTTGAGGACGGTTTGGGTAAAATCACCTCTAAAGTTTTAATCATTGCATGCAAGCAGGACCCTCATTTCCCTCCGGAGCTGGATGGTATTCCGATGTCTGAAATGATTGAAAATTCACAATTGCTCATAATGGATTCAGAACTCGGGCATTTGTGTTTCAATGAACTTGAAACGATTTCTGATGAGCTGAAGGAATTTATGGAAGGTTTTGATGATTGTTGAGATTTCAGATTATGGCGAAAGGAACGGCAGGAAATTCATTGAGTATTCCGTTTCGGGCCTGTCCAAAGACCAATTGGATTATCTGAAGGCTAATTTGGAAGAGGATATTGTTGTAAACGATGATGTTTTGGCATTGACGATGCATTTTAGCGATGAATTGTATCCCTTTCAGAGTGAGGTTGCAAAATTCAGACTGGATGATTTCATTGCCCGAGAGGAAATTGAAATGACTGTGTTCCTGTCAAGTTTTCTTGAAGATATGTAATATATTTCATACTTTAATCTTTTAGGCGGCAATCGTTACTTATTTTCCATTTCTTAAAAAAATTTATATGTTTTCGGAGAGTATATATTATTATAAAGGGGTTTATCATGTATATCGAAAAAAACATGTATGTAATGGATTCATTTGAATTCGAGTATGGCCGGGTCCTTGAGGATGTCGAAGTCGAGTATCATACCTTCGGCGATCCGAAATATGATGAGGATGGATTCATTACAAATGCAGTCCTATTTTTTTCAACATTCAGAGGAATCTATTCATTCTTAAGGCAGTCCCAGCAGTATATAGTTGATAACAGTACTGTGATGGATGATTTTTATTTTATAGTGGTTCGTTCTTTAGGAACTTCGGAGTCCTGTTCCCCTTCATCCACGGGATTGAACTATAATTTTCCAAGATATACATTCAGGGATATAATAAACTTCAAAAGGCAGTTTTTGGCTGAAAAATTCAAGATTAAAAAAATCCTAGGCTTGGTGGGCGAAGGCATTGGAGGCTATCAGGTTCTGACTTGGGCATGCGAGTTTCCGGATGACATGGATTTCATTTTCCTCATCAATACGGCCGCAAAGGTTTCCGGCTATAGATTCATTATTTCAAAGACTTTGGAGGCCATTATAGATTCAACCGAGGATTATTATACTGACGGATATAGCGCTTCAAAAAGCAAAAGCATGATTGCAATCAATACATTGCTGTTTGCGCATTCCTCGTCCAAAAAGACATTTGACAAGATGGACAATGATGAGATTCTAGCGATATTTGAAGATTTCAACGATGTGTGCTTCTTCAGAGACATCTACGATTTCAAGTTCAGGAACGACTGCGATATGGAATATGACGTTGTAGATAAATTGCCAAATATAAAGGCAAAATCATTGTTCGTTGGAACCAACAACAATTATTTCCATTCTGAATTGGATATGGTACCGTTCAGGGAACTGGTTCCCGATTCAATCGTATTGATACAAGAGGATGAAAAAGAAGATTATAATTTTGAAGAAAATGATTATTCTCTAATTGGTAATCAGGTAATAGACTTTTTAACCCAATTCATAAAATAATGTGTTAAAGCTAGCTTAGCTAGCGTTTAACATGTGTTCAACTGCTTTTCTGGATTTATCTGCCACATCCTTAGGCAATGTGACTTCCGGAGCCTCATTGACAAGCGCATCCCTAATCTTTTCAAGGGTATGCAGCTTCATCGTTTCACAGATTGCTCCTTCAAGCATAGGATAGAGCTTTTTGCCTGGAACTTCTGCATTGATTCTTGTAATCATGTCTATTTCGGTTCCGATTACGAATTCCTCCTTGTCGCTTTCGGCAATGTGTCTTAACATTCCTCCGGTTGACATGACTTCATCGCATGCCTTTTGAACTTCAATTTTGCATTCGGGGTGGCAGATTATCTCGGCATTCGGATATTCCTTTCTTTTGAGTTCAACGTCCTCGACATGGAACAGCCTGTGGACATAGCAGTGGCCGTCACTTGGAACGGGAATGATTTCCTTGTCGGTCTTTTCCGCAACATGGGTTCCCAGATTCTTGTCAGGTCCGAACAATATTTTATCATGAGGCAAACTTTCTGCAATCTTTACCGCATTGGCGGATGTGCATAATGTGTCTGCGTGCTGCTTTGCCTCTGCAATGCTGTTCACATAGAGAATGACGCCGGCATCAGGATGTTCCTCCTTTGCTTTAAGCAGTTCCTCTTCAGGAAGCATGTGCGCCATAGGGCATTCCGCTTCAAGCGTTGGAATGACAATCTTCTTGTCCGGATTCAGGATGAATGCGGTTTCCGCCATAAAGTCGACTCCACAGAATATCACCAAGTCTTTATCATCAATTTCAGAAGCCTTGATGCATAATTCAAGTGAATCGCCTAAAAAATCGGCAATTTCCTGAACCTCTTTTGGCTGGTAGTTGTGCGCAAGTATTATTGCATTCTTTTCTTCTTTCAATTTCAATATTTCTTCCTGAAGTGCGTTATTCATGTTTTCCCTCATTTTCCACATATTTTCTTATTTCGTTTGTGATTATTAATTTATATTTGTCTTTGCTATTAAAGTCTTTTACCCAAAATGACACCTTCACCTTGCTTTGCTTGAAGCTGATTTCTCGGGCATAGACGTCAGGCGTCGGGTCTTTTAAAATTTCATCATACTCGGAAATCCTTTTGGTGATGTGGTCTCTGAACTCTTCAATGTCAACGTCCAATGCCAATCCGGCTATTATATCCACCCTATACTTTTCCGGAGCCTTGTACTGCAGGTAGGGGTCATTTGTCATTGTTGAGTTGGGAATATGGTCTCTGACTCCGATGTCATCGACGATGATTGTTGATCTAAGCGTAATTCTTTCGACAACTCCCTTTTTGCCCTTGACTTCAATCGTGTCTCCGACTTTAACGCTTTTGCCCAGAATCAGTATGATTCCGGAAAACAGATTTGAGATTATGTCCTTTGCAGCAAAACTCACGGCAATACCGACAATACCCAAGCTCAACAGGGTTCCGGCCAGATTGATTCCGAAAATCTGCAGAATGACCATCAATGCGATGAAATAGATGATGTAATTGATTATGTCCCTGACGAGATAAATACCTGTCATGTCCTTCTTGAATCTGTTCATCCTGTTCATCAAAGATGCAACGACTCGCGTTAGTATTGATGCTGCAATAATGATGACTAGTATATAGATTAAAGCTATCTTAGGGTCATTTGTTGTTGGTATATTCATCATTTGCCTCTAACGATTATTTCCATATAGTCTCTTGCGAGTTCGGTATTTTCAAAGATTTCGCGAGCTTCCTTTAACATTATCTGGGCATACTCTTCTCCGTATCTTGTGCTGATGTGGGTTATCATCAGTTTTTCGCTTTTTGATTCACGGGCAACGAAGGCGGCGTCATGTGCGGTGGAATGGCCATAGTCGAGGGCATTCTGCGCTTCATTTTGTATGAATGTCGATTCATGAATGAGAAGTGTGCTGTCTTTTGCAAACATGACCATCTCTTCGCAGGGGCGGGTGTCTCCGGAATAGGTTATCTTGATTCCTTTTCTTGGGGGTCCGAGAACCTGTTCGGGCTTTATGACTTTGCCGTCAATTTCAACCTCTTGGCCATTGTGCAGTTTTCCAAAGGCAGGGCCTACGGGAACGCCCAATTCAATGGCCTTTTCACGCAAAAACCGTGGCTTTTTCTTTTCTTCAATGGAATAGGCCAATGACGGAACATTGTGTCTTACGCTTTGCGCCTTGATGACATACTCTTCTGTCTCTTCAACGATTCCAGTGTCAATTTCAATAAATTCGATAGGATATTCGATTGCACAATAGCCCAAGCTATAGATTGCATCCTTTATCTTGTTCAATCCTTTTGGCCCGTAGACTGTCAGTTTGGATTCCCTTCCATTCAGGCTCAATGACTGCAGCAGTCCCGGAAGGCCTAGAATGTGGTCTCCATGAAAATGGGTGATAAATATCTTTGATATTTTCATAGGGCTTACATTGGTAAACAATAATTGCTTCTGTGTTCCCTCGCCGCAATCGAACAGGAAAACATCGCCGAATGCCTTAATGGCAATTGAGGGATGATTCCTCTCTTTTGAATGGACTGCGGATGAGGTTCCTAAAAATGTCACTTCCATAATTTATCACTTTCATATTTATAGAATTAGTTATATATTCATAATTATATTAAATTTTAGGTGATTTTTTGGATAAGATTATTGAATATATGCTGGCTGAAGATGAAGGATTTGGGGATGTGACCTCAAATGCCGTCATCGAAAAGGACAAGATTGTAAACGCCTCCATAGTATCAAAGGATGAGGGCATTTTGGCAGGTATTGATGTTATTCGCCAATTATTCGAGGAATATGGTGTTGAAATTACGCTTTGTTTGAAGGAAGGTGTCAGAATATCCAAAGGCGATCTGCTGATATCATTCAGGGGAGATGCAAGAACAATACTGCTTCTAGAGCGCACTGCCCTGAACCTGCTCATGAGAATGAGCGGCGTGGCCAGTGCGGCGGCCGAATATGTCGATTTGGTAAAGGATTATGATGTGATAATTGCAGGCACCCGCAAGACCTCTCCTGGAATAGCAAAATTCGACAAGCATGCCCTGAATGTCGGAGGGGCAGACACCCACCGCTTCGGCCTGGATGACATGGTTTTAATCAAGGACAATCACATAGCGGTCTGCGGAGCTCCTTTGGATGCGCTTCTTAAGGCCAAAAAGAACACCAGCTTTTCCAAAAAAATCGAAATTGAGGTTGAATCATTGGGCGATGCAATAGAATGCGTCAAAAACGGTGCAGACATCGTCATGCTTGACAACATGTCTGGTGAAGAGGTCAAAGAAGTTATTGATGAGCTTGAAAAGCTCAACATTCGCCAGGATTCCCTGATTGAAGTTTCAGGTGGCATCACCAGGGACAATATTCTCGATTATGTCGAATACGGTGTGGACATAATCTCGATTGGGGCGCTGACTCACTCCTCAAGAAGCCTGAATTTCAGTCTTAAAATAGAATGACTCCACATGCATTGATGTTTGATTTTTATGAAAGGCAATGATACAAAACATATCAGCGAGTTGGAATTCTGGGCTGGAAATGTGGAAAGGGAAGGCATACTGCAGAATTCCTTTTATGAAACGTTTTATGTTTCTGACTTTAAAATCGACCCTGAAGACTATATTGGAAAGGCAATACTGGACATAGGCTGCGGGCCTAGGGGAAGTCTGGAATGGGCGGACATGGCCGGCTTGAGGATAGGCCTTGACCCGCTTGTCAACGAGTACTATAAGCTTGATGGGGGAACATTGTCCCATAAGATGAAATATGTCAGCGGATATAGTGAGGACATGCCGTTTCCGGATGAAACATTCGATTTTGTATTTTCAATCAACTCCCTTGACCATGTCGATGATTTGGACGAGACGATATCCGAAATAAAGAGAGTCTTAAAAATAGGGGGCATCTGCGGCATAATTGTGGATGCAAACCACAAGCCGACAGTCAACGAACCGATCACAATCGATTTGGATTTGAAGGACAAGTTTTCGGACATTTTTGATGTAATCGATGAAAGGGCCTATGAAACCGTCTACAAGACAGGCTTTAGGCACAATCTCGATGACCCTACATTCTATGATTTTGATAATGGGGAGGTTAGGCCGGCAATTCTTCTTTTGAAATTGAGAAAAGTCAAGCAGTATGTGGCAGATTTTGATAAAACTCCTAAAAAGGATGCAGATTCCTTCAATATCTTATTCAATCAGAATAAAAAATTGAAAAAAGAAAATATGGAATTGAAAAAACAGGTAAAGGCATTCAAAGACAGAAAGGTCGTGAAATTCGCCGATAAATTTAAATCCGCCAGGAAATAACGATTCTAATTATAATCTCAATGACAGTTTTTCCTTCAGCTCCTCATTGCTCATTTCGGTAATGAATGTTTCATCGCTGCTTATGGCCTTCTCGGCCAGATTCAGCTTGCTTTTGCTCATCTCGTCAATCACTTCTTCAAGGGTTCCTTTGGTGATGAACCTGTAAACCATCACATCGCTTTTTTGCCCGATTCTATGCACACGGTCCGTTGCCTGGTTTTCTATTGCAGGATTCCACCACAGGTCATAATGGATGACGTTCTGGGCGGCCGTCAGGTTCAGGCCCACTCCTCCCGTCTTGAGCGTGGCGACCAGAATCTTGCAATCTCTATTTTCCTGAAAGTTAGAAATCACCTCATTTCTCTTTTGCTGGGAAAGCGAGCCGTGCAGGAACGCTACATCGGTTTTCATCTTTTTGGAAACCAATTTTTGTATTATCTCTCCCATCTGGGCATACTGTGTGAATATTATGACTTTCTCGTCCATGTCCAGGATGTTTTCAAGAATCGTAATCAAAAGTTCCATCTTTCCGGATTCTGAAATCTTTGGATTGTCTGAACGCAGATACTGTGCCGGATGGTTGCATGCCTGCTTCAGTCCGGTGATGATGTTCAGGATGATTCCTCGCCTCTCGATGCCGGTCTTTCCTTCCAAATCCTCAAAGATGCCGTCCATTATGGCATTGTATAACTTGATTTGCTTGTTTGTCAGGCTGCAGTATATGTCGTTGACAATCTTGTCTGGAAGTTCGTCCTTGATGTTGTCGTCGGTCTTGAGGCGCCTCAGGACAAATGGCTTTGTTATTGTTTTGAACTTCTCCAGGGTTTTCGTTTCCTCCAGCCTCTCGATTCTCATGACGTAATTGGCCTTGAAGCTGTCCAGACTTGAGAGATACCCTTTGTTTACAAAATCGAATATGGACCAGTAGTCAGTTAATTTATTCTCAATCGGCGTACCTGTCAGTGCAACTTTTGTTTTCGCCTCGACCTTTTTTATGGCTTTTGTCTGCTGGGTGTTCGGGTTCTTGATGTTTTGGGCTTCATCAATGACGCACATGAACCATTTCCTGTCCATGAATACGTCCAAATCAAGCCTGATTACTCCATAAGATGTCAGCATAATGTCATATTCCTCAAAGGGAAATGTCCTGTTTGATCCGTGATAAATATAATATGACAGTTCCGGCGTGAACTTCTTTATTTCGTTTTCCCAGTTGGAAATCAGTGTCGGAGGAACGATAATCAGTGATGGCTCGCTGTCCAGGGGATTGGTCTCCTTAAAGTGAAGTATTGTGGTCAGGACCTGAACGGTCTTTCCGAGCCCCATGTCATCTGCCAGAATGCATCCGAAATTGTATTTGGCATTAGAAACAAGCCAGGAATAGCCAATTTTCTGATAAGGCCGTAACTCGCCTGTAAATGATTTGGGAACATCATAGGCTTTTGTTTCGCTTATCATCCTTTTGAATTTCTTGAAATCATTAGGATTTTTCAGCTGACTTTTGATTAGTTTTTCAGATTCCTTGTCCATATTCTTACCTAGATATATTTTGGTCATTTTTTGTTAATAGTGTTTGTTAAAAGCTATTCAAAAAAATCATGAATTCGAATTTTCACATTTGAATAATTTTTCAAAAAATCGTGTTCGGCTTGCTAAAAAACAAAGTTTAATAATAATCCAAAATAAAATATAATACAGATAGTAAATTTTTATATCTTATTATGGTGATTCAATGGTAAAAATAGCTAAGTTAGCTTTGGAAGACGGAACTGTCTTAAAAGGCGAAGCATTCGGTTATGAAACCACCAAACTTGGAGAGCTTGTTTTCTCTACTGGTATGGGAGGATACACCGAATCTCTGACTGACCCGTCTTTTAAAGGAGAAATATTAATGTCCACTTATCCTCTGGAAGGAAATCATGGGGTAAGTGAGGAATGGTATCAATCTGACAAGATTCAGGTTGAAGGATTTGTTTGTCGTGAGGTCTGCCGTGAGCTTTCAAACTTCGGGCCTCAAAAGACACTGGACGAATTTTTAAGGGAGTTCGAAACCCCTGGAATCAGCGGAATCGACACCCGTGACTTGACACTCAAAATAAGAGAAAGGGGTTCACTTAAAGCCGCAATCACAACTGAAGACATCGATGACGGTGAACTTCTGGAAATGGCAAAAGCGCAACCAAGCATTGAGGATGTGGATGTTGTGCCGTTGGTTTCCACAAAGGAAATCAAGATTTTCAATGAGGATGCAGACAAAAAAGTTGCCCTGATTGACTGTGGTGTCAAGAAAAACATCATCAACTCATTTTTGGAAAGGGACATTGGAGTAATACTGTTCCCATATGACACCGATTATAAAACCGTTCTGGATTACTCTCCTTCAGGATTGATGATTACATCCGGACCCGGCAACCCTGACAGGGTGTCCGAGACTATCGCAACCATGAAGAAGCTGTCAAACAGGTTGCCTATTTTCGGAATCTGCATGGGCCAGCAGCTGATTGCAAAGTCATTCGGCGCAAGGTCATACAAGATGAAGTTCGGCCACCGTGGTGAAAACCAGCCGGTAAAGGATCTGAACACAGGAAAAGTGTTCATCACATCACAGAACCACGGTTTTACTATTGACAAGGAATCCTTGAAGGAAACGGATTTGGTGCTGACCCAGATTAACCTCAACGACGGAACTCCTGAAGGAATTTCACATAAGGAGCTGCCGTTGCATTGCATACAGTACCACCCTGAAGCAGGACCTGGTCCAAACGACACAAGACACATTTTTGACGAATTTAACCAAATGATGGATGATTATTAGATAGGGGGATTGCATATGCCAGTAGATAAAGATATTAAAAAAGTATTGATTATTGGTTCCGGACCTATCCAAATAGGACAGGCAGCGGAATTCGATTATTCAGGTTCACAAGCATGTAAATCACTAAGGGAAGAAGGCATTGAAACAGTGCTGGTCAACAGTAATCCTGCTACAATCCAGACCGATTTGGGAATGGCAGATACTGTTTACACTGAACCGTTAACTCCTGAAGTCGTTGCAAAAATCATTGAAGAGGAAGATATTGATGCTATTTTACCAACCATGGGCGGACAGACCGGACTGAACATTGCAACAGGACTTGGAGACTTGGGATTATTGGAAGGAATCAAGGTGATAGGTTCTGATGTTCAAACCATTAAAGATGTAGAAGACCGTGACCTCTTTGCAAACCTCATGGAGGAAATCGGAGAGGAGATTCCAAAATGCCAAGCCGTTGAAAGCGTGGATGCGGCACTCGAAGCGGTTGAGGAAATCGGCTATCCGGTCATCGTAAGGCCGGCTTTCACATTAGGTGGAACCGGTGGCGGAATCGCCCACAACGAAGAGGAACTTATTGAAATTGCAAATCACGGACTTGATATGAGTTTCATCAACCAGGTTCTCATTGACGAATCTGTTCTCGGATGGAAGGAAATAGAATTTGAAGTGATGAGGGATAAGGAAGACACCTGTATCATCGTTTGTACCATGGAAAACATAGATCCTATGGGAATCCATACCGGAGACAGTGTTGTAGTTGCTCCTATCCAATGTCTATGTGATGAAACCATACAGAAGATGCGTGACGCATCAATCAAGATTATCAGGGCATTAGGTATTCGCGGAGGATGTAACATTCAGTTTGCACTGAACCCTGAAACCGATGAATATAAGGTTATTGAAGTTAATCCTCGTGTGTCAAGAAGTAGTGCGCTTGCTTCAAAGGCGACAGGTTATCCTATTGCCAAAATCTCATCAAAAGTTGCATTGGGACTCACATTGGATGAAATCAAAAACGACATTACCAAAGAGACCCCGGCATCATTCGAGCCTGCCATCGATTATGTGGTTATCAAAATCCCAAGATGGCCGTTCGACAAGTTCAAGGGAATCAGCCGTGAAGTCGGAGTTCAGATGAAGGCAACAGGGGAAGTTATGGCTATTGGAAGAACCTTTGAGGAAGCCTTCCAGAAGGCATTGAGATCCCTTGACATGGGCTTTGACGGATTCGAATATGTTGAATGGACTGAAGATGACCTGGCACATCCTACAGATTTGATTTATTTCCAAATCTATTCAGCAATCAAGGATGGAATGGACATTGATAAAATCAGGGAATTGACCAAAATAGACAATTTCTTCCTGTACAAAATCAGAAACATTGTCAACTTCGAAAACGATGTCACTGCTGATAAGTTAAATGATGAAGATTACCTGAGAAAGGCAAAGCAGATGGGTTGTTCTAACAAACGCCTGGCGGATCTCTCCGGCCAGACTGAAGAGTACATCAGAAACCTACTTAAAAGATACAACATCAAGCAGTCCTACAAGATGGTGGACACCTGTGCTGCAGAATTCGAGGCAAAGACTCCATACTACTACAGCAGCTATGATGAGGGCAATGAACTGGTGTCAACCACCAAGAAAAAAGTCGTTATTTTAGGTGCAGGGCCAATCAGAATAGGTCAGGGTATCGAATTCGACTACTGCTGTGTGCACTCATCCCTTGCTTTGAAGGAAGATGGAATCGAAACGATACTAATCAACAACAACCCTGAAACAGTAAGTACCGATTATGACATTTCAGACAAGCTGTTCTTCGAGCCTCTGACATTTGAGGATGTCATGGGCGTAATCGAACAGGAAAAACCTGACGGTGTAATCGTGCAGTTCGGAGGTCAGACCTCAATCAACCTTGCAGTGCCTCTGGCCAATGCAGGTGTCAAGATATGGGGAACCTCATATGACAGCATCGACAGGGTTGAAGACCGTGAACTGTTTGCAGAGCTCTTGGAAAAACTGCACATCCACCAGGCTCCATATGGAACAGCAAATTCATTTGAAGAGGCAAAGGAGATTGCTGAGAGAATCACATTCCCTGTCCTTGTGCGTCCGTCATACGTAATAGGCGGAAGGGCAATGGAAATCGTTTATGACATGAATGAGCTTGAGGAATATATGGAAGAGGCAGTTAAGGTATCGCCGGACCATCCGATTCTGGTCGACAAGTTCCTTGAGGACGCAATCGAGATTGATGTGGACCTCTTATGCGACGGCGAGGATGTGTTCATTGCAGGAATCATGGAACACATCGAGGAAGCGGGAGTCCACTCAGGAGATTCCGCATGCGTGATACCTCCACAGACACTTCCAAAGCATATCCTGGATACCCTTCGTGAAAACTCTAAGAAATTGGCTTTGGAGCTGGACGTCAAGGGTCTTATGAACATTCAGTATGCGGTAAAGCTTGATGAGGAAATGGTCTACATCATCGAAGCCAACCCTCGTGCAAGCAGAACAGTTCCGTTCGTGAGCAAGGCTATAGGTGTGCCTCTTGCAAAGGTTGCAACATGGATAATGAACGGCGCCAAGTTAAAGGACTTCGGTCTGGAAAAGGAAGTCAAGATAGATCATGTAGCCGTAAAGGAATCCGTGTTCCCGTTCCTGAAACTGCCTGAATCAGATACTGTGCTCGGGCCTGAAATGAAATCAACCGGTGAAAGCATAGGTATAGACGAAAGCT
Source organism: uncultured Methanobrevibacter sp. (assembly GCA_902764015.1). Lineage (GTDB taxonomy): Archaea > Methanobacteriota > Methanobacteria > Methanobacteriales > Methanobacteriaceae > Methanocatella. The sequence goes on from CACWUH010000004.1 coordinate 26,991, forward strand.
ATGGAATGGCATTTTATAAGTCACAGCTTTCAGCAGGTATGGAACTGCCTAAGGAAGGAAAGATTTTCATCAGCGTCAAGGAAGCCGACAAGAAGAAAATCAGGCCAATCGCTGAAAAGGCCGCCAATCTAGGATTTGACCTTGCAGCAACTGCAGGCACAGGCGATGCAACAGGACTTGATTCAGTTGAAAAGGTCCTGAAGGTTTCACAAGGATCTCCTAACATCAAGGATGCAATCCTGAACAAGGAAATCGATTTGATTATCAACACATCCGAAGGCAAGCAGTCCGCAAAGGATGGCTATATCATAAGACGTCTGGCTATCGAGCTGGGAATACCTTATGTTACCACATTGAATGGTGCAAGAGCTGTTCTGAACGCTATTGAAGCTGTGCAGAATAGTGAAATCAACGTAAAATCATTAAACGAATATGTAGATGGAGAATAATCATTCTCTATCCTTCAGCTTTTTTTTAATTAACCTTTTTTATAATCTATTGTTAAATATCAGCTTTCCAGTTATTATAGGAAATGATGATAAAATATACCTAATTTTCATCAAAAAATTTCAAATCAACAAAGTTTTTGAAAGAGTCTTATTTTAGTCACTTTGATTCTGCTGATGTTTTTTAGTATTGCATGCGTAAGCGCTGCTGACGACAACCAGACGGATGAAGTGGCCATACAGGATGATACAATTTCACAAGACATATTGACTGAAGACGATAGTGATTTCGGCAATTTTTCAAGTTTAAAGGAAGAAGTTTCCAAAAGTCAGGGATTTAAATATCTGGAACTGGACAAGAACTATAAATTCGACCGAGAATCAGACCCTGATTTGAACAATGGGGTCAAAATCGATATTGATGACTTTGTAATCGACGGTAAGGGTTATGAGGTAAGCGGAAATGGTGAAGCCAGGATATTTGATATTCAGGCAAACAATGTCACTTTGAAAAATATCTATTTTATCAATGGAAATTCGAGTTCCAATGGGGGAGCGGTATATTTCAATGGCAACGGAACTGTGGAAAACTGTTACTTCACAGATAATGTCGCAGCGAATAATGGTGGTGCAATCTATTTCAATGGAGCAGGAACAGTAATCGGTTGCGGATTTACAGCCAGTGCCGCAGCGAGTGACGGTGGAGCAATCTATTTCAAAGGAACAGGAAATCTGACAGATTGTTATTTCGACAAGAACATGGTTGATGGGGACAATGTTCATGGTGGTGCGGTCTATTTCAATGATGATGGGGATATGGCAGGTTGTAACTTCACAGAAAACCAGGCACATGGAATAGTTAGTACTGGTGGTGCAGTCTATTTCAACGGCAATGGAAACGCATTTGATTGCAGTTTCACCGATAACCAGGCAAATGGAGAGAACTACAGTTATGGAGGAGCATTGGCCTTCAATATGGAGGGTAATGGAATTGGTAATATAGATTACTGTAACTTCACCAACAACCAAGTAACAACTGCAGATTATATATCAGGATTGGCTCTTGGCGGAGCAGTGGAAATTCGAAACAAAAGGACTGTTGTGACCAATTCTCAATTTACAAGCAACTCCGCATCGAATGGAGGTGGAGCAATCGATTTAGGCTATGGAACAATAGCCAACTGTAGCTTCACATACAACACTGTAACCGATGCAGATGATAAAAGAGGTGGAGGAGCAATATACCTGTCCTTTGGAAATGTAACCGATTGTGACTTCACTGAAAACGTGGCATGTGGCCAATCCGCTTGCGGTGGAGCAATCTGTGTTGACAAGGATGCTGATGGAAATATTACAGGCTCCAGATTCACAGGCAATAACGCTATAAACGGCGGTGCAATCTGTTTCTATAAGGATGGAAGCATAGATGACTGTAACTTCACACACAACCAGGCATCAAGAGGAGGAGCAATTTATTTCGAAAGTAACGCAATTGTGACCAACTCCCAATTCAACAATAACGCTGCACTCTTTGACATTTATTATAGTGGTGGAGCGATATATGTTTCCAATAACGGAACAATAGATTCCTGTGAATTCACAGGCAATGCTGCTTGGTATGGCGGAGCTGTGGCAGCCAATAATGGAACAATAACAAACTCCAACTTCACAGACAACTGGGCAATTAATGGAGGAGCCTTAAACGCTGGTGACCTTGTGGTATCTGATTCCAACTTCACAAACAATAAGGCAGACACTGGGGGTGCAATCAGCATTTACGGCGATTTGACAGTCAATGGAGGCATTTTTGAAGGCAATGTCGCAACCGATGGGACCAACAATATTGCTTCAAATCGCAATGGAAAAATAATACTGAATAACACCACTCCAAAGGATCTTGGGCCATTTTATCTTGCAGGTCTGTCTGCAACAGTCAGCAACATTACCTATGGTGGCGTTGTAAACATCATGGCCAATGTAACCGATATGTATGGAAATCCAATCAAAAACGGCACAGTATCAGTGACAATCAACTCCAAAACATATTCCGCAACAATTGATAATGGAACCGCAACAATAGATGTTCCTAAGTTGAATGCCGGAACATACAATGGCATCGAGGTTGTCTACAATGGAAATGGAACTTACGCTAAATCCTTCGAGGAGGTGGACTTCACTGTTTCAAAGGCAAATGCCGCAATAACTGCAGGTGATGCAAGCTACATCATCAATTATGATGGATCATACTCAGCAACACTTAAGGGTGTAGTCGGCGAGAAAGTTATATTCACCTTGAACGGCAAGAATATCGGTTCAGCAGTTACCAATGCAAAGGGTGTTGCAACAATAAAGCTAACGGCCAAAATCCTGAAAACTGCAAAAGCCGGAACCAGGAATCTGATTATCAAATTAAGCTCCAGCAACTACAATCCGGCAAGCAAAACCGTGAAAATAAAAATCAACAAGGAAAAAACAAAAATAGTTGCCAAGAAGAAAACCTTCAAAAGGAAAGTCAAAACCAAAAAATATTCCATAACCTTGAAAAACAGCAAGGGCAAGGCAGTCAAGAAGGTAAAGGTCACTATCAAGATAGGCAAGAAAACCTTCAAGGCAAAAACAAACGCTAAAGGGAAGGCTGTCTTTAAAATCAAGAAAATGACCAAAAAAAGAACCTACAAGGCAAAGGTCACCTTTAAAGGCAATGCTTACTACAACAAGGTAACAAAAAAAGTTAAAATTAGAATCAAATAGGAGTATATTCTACTCCTAACATCTCTTTTTTTTTAGTTATTGTACAGATAATCCTTGATGTTGATACCGCATGAAGGGCATTCCTCTTCACCGATTTTCAACCTGCTTTTGCACTTAGGACAGAAGTTGAGCTGAACCTTGTACGTTTTACTTTGATCAATTATAATATTGACCTCTATTCTTTCGGTGATGTGTGATTTCAAAATGGATTTGTCCCAATCATTGTCCATAAGGAGCTTTTTGTAGTAGAATGCCTCGGTCATCGTGTCGTAATGGCCTATGATGTCGTCGCCTTTTTTGATGTAGAATTTCCTTATCTTATGGTCAAAAAGTATTTCCCCTTCCCTTTCCTTTTTGTTGAATTTCGTTCCCTTTATTCTGCCCTTGGGTCTTTTTTCGGGAAAAGGGGGCAGCTCCATATTTTCATACTTGTTTTCAAGGTCGCATTCGACAAGCAAATCATAATCGAAATTGCAAAAGAACAGAGCATCCCTTTCATATAAAGCATCAGATAATTTACTGAACTCTCCATAATCCTTGTTATTGTATTTGACACGGTATACGTTGCCGGTCTTTACGATATTCCTGTAGAAGTATCTTATTTCCTGGGAGTTGATAGTAATCACCTAGCTAAAAAAAGTCATTCTGATGCTTACTAATAGTATATATTTTTTAATATATTACTCTTTTTAATGCGAAATTTTTTTAAGGCGGATGGCGTTTGAATAGGTATTGGGGAAATCTGAAATCTAATACTTAATAACCCTCTAATAAAAGTGATTAGATTTTAGTTTTGGGGATTTATGAATTCTTTTTTTCTTCTCTTTCTTTTCTCTTGCGTTCACTTCTTCAACTTCTAATTTTGAAATGGAATGAGGTTGATGGTTTGTGGCCATCAATAAAATCCGTTAATTTTCTTTGTTTCTTGAATTTTCGAGTTTCATTTCCATTTCTTCAATTTCTCTCATTTTACGTTCTTTTCTTTCTTTAAGTATTTTTTCCCAACTTGCTCTTGCTCTTTCTTTTGGTACGAAAAACATATTTTCACCATATATCTCTAAATTGTCTTTTATAATATTTAAATGATTTCATTGTTGAATTTAATCCATTTGAAGCCATTGGCTTTTGTCATTAATGAGATGTGACTATTCATGCTCACATATTCATCTTCTGAAGATATTTTCTGTTTCATTGCTGTTAAACGAATTATTTCATCTGCTAAAATACAAAGTAAGTGATTTGGAATGAATTCTATTGATTTTGAAGTTTCACATATGCCTTTTGATTTGAAATTAATAATTTCATCATTAACATCTGAGTATTCAGTTGTAATTGTGTTTTCAACGATTTCTATAATTTTATCATGTGTGTTAATTTTTTCTTCTTTGAGCTTTGATTTTAATCTATGAACTATTACTTCATTTGTTTCATTAATATATTTGCTAATAAAATCAATAAACTCATCATGCACTCCTGTAAAGAAAGCATAACCTTCTTCGTTAATAGCATAAATTCTTATGAGAGTGTCTTCAAAATCAATTTTGGATTCGAGTTCCTCATAGATTATTCCATCGTGGTCATTGCAGTGGGGCATTGATTTCAAAATATGATGGATAGGGACTGTTTATATTATGTCCGGATATTATCACTCCGGTTCCTTCATATTTAAGATTCCATGAAAACATTTGCCAAAGAAGTTCTGTGTATTTTTCTTTGTCTTTGTTTTCAGGAATGATATCTTCAAATTCATCATTAAATGAGGAATATTTTTTAATGAAAGGATATGTTCTCCTTTTCCTTCTGGTTTCAATGACATTATCAAAGCTGTTTTCTGCAATTTCAACTTTCAAATCTTCTTTAAATTTGTCAGCAACGAATTCAATGTATTCATCACATGATGATGTGGGACAATACTTGGCCAAAAAGTCAATGAACTTGTTTTTGATTTCTTCAATTGTTTTCAGCTTTTCAAAGTCAGTATTTCTAATGAACTCATTGATAATTGTTTCCATTGGAATATTTTCGAATTCCATATTGCCGTTTATCATCATCTGTGCGGGATGAATGTCGGATAATTTGTAGATCTTTTGCATGCCTTCGTATTTCTTGTCCATAGGTGTTGTCAAGCCATCATCACTTGCAAAAATATGTCTTCTTAAATTAACGATAGTAAACTGTACTGTCATTATAATCACTAATATCATATTATATGCTCTGACATATATACTTTTAATGAAATAAAATCAATATTGCTTTTAAATTAAAAAATAACGATTTTAAAGCAATATTTACATGAACATATGAAAAATTTAAACGATTTTAAATTACTTGTTTTTTAAAAAAATTAATTTTTTAGGCTCAATATCCTAAAATTTGCTTTAATTGTCCTTTGTTCATCAAAAATGAAAAAATATTTTAATAAAAAAGATTAGATTTTACATTAATGTTTACAATATCAAATGGGATTATCCTCAAAGGCCAGGATTTGGTTCCAGTTCGTGAAAACATCGTTGTGGACGATGGAAAAATCATTGAAATTGCAAAGGATGCAAAAGAAGGCAAAATCATTGATGTAGATGGGGCTGTAGTATGCCCGTCATTTGTCAATGGCCACATTCACATCGGCGACTCCATAATAATGGATGAAGGCTATGGCCTTTCATTGGCCGAGATGGTGAAGCCTCCAAATGGTGTCAAGCATGTTGCCCTTTCAAATGCCGAAGATGAGGACATAATCAATGCCATGAGGCAATCAATGATTGAAATGATTGATTCGGGAACGACCCACTTCATAGACTATCGTGAAGGTGGAATCAAGGGTGTCAGGCTTCTGAAAGAGGCCGCTCAAGGCCTTCCAATCAAACCCGTAATTTTGGGCCGTGACGACAGTTTCTATGGTGATGATCCTGATTTGGGCAAGGTCAAAAAGGCAATACGTGAGCTTTTGAAAGTTGCCGACGGCATCGCTCCAAGCGGATTTGGTGAAATCACTCCTGAAGTTGCAGATTTAATCGCTGAGGAATGCAACAAACAAGGTAAAATCTCATCAATCCATGTCGCTGAATCCGAATCCAACCAGATTGAGTCATTAAACAACAATAACACTACCGAAATCGCCAAGGGCGTCAGAAGCGGTTTTGACCAGTTGGTTCATCTGACAAACCCGAAGGCAAATGATCTGGAGATGGTGGCTGAATCGAATCAGAATGTTGTGGTGTGCCCGAGGGCAAATGCAACCTTAAGCGTCGGCGTGCCGCCTTTACATAAGATGCTTGAGTTAGGAATTAAGCCATTGCTTGGAAGCGACAACGTGATGCTCAATTCGCCTAACATGTTCAGGGAACTGGAATTTACGAATAAAATAATGGCTGTTTATTATAAAAGTTGCATTGACCCTAAAGAGCTGGTCAAAATGGCAACGACAAATGTCTGCGGATTTGAAATCAACAATGTAGTCGAAAAGTCAATGATTCTAGAAGACCATCCCGCCGAGTTCATCGTGTCAAAATCTTTTTCTAATAATCCATACCTTAATATATGCAATCGTGCAGAAACGAAAAATATATTATATACCATTAACAAAAAACTTAATGTATAATATTTATGGACATGAATCCATTTATTATGGGAGATGTTAATGATGTATAAGAAGATATTGGTTCCTACAGACGGTTCAGAATTTGCTAAAAAGGCTGAGAAACATGCATTGTTCTTGTCAAAAGTCAGTGGGGCCGAAATAATCGCTGTGAGCGTCACAGAAAATAATTTCGTTAACGGACTTCCATTGGACGATGAGGTATACCAGCTGAATCAAATCCTAAAGGAGAGATCCGAAGAGAATCTCAAGGAATTCGATGAATTGAATGAGGAGGATTTGAAGATTACTCATATAATCAGGGAAGGTTCACCTGCCAGAGTCATTCTGGAGGTTGCCCAGGAAGAGGATGTTGACCTGATTGTGATGGGAAGTTCTGGTAAATCCGGTTTCGACAGGTTCATTATGGGCAGTGTAGCAGACAAGGTCGTAAATTCGGCCAAATGCGCAGTGCTTGTTGTCCATTAAGCTTATTATCTTATTATTGTATTTATAAAGGTGTTTTTATGTTAGTTAAAAGAACAATGTCTAAAAATGTTGTCAGCGTTTCCGTTCCAGGAAACAGAGAAAAAGTTTTAGACTTAATGAGAAAAGAAAACAAGGCAGTACTTCCAGTAGTCAAAGAAGATACTGATATTTTAGTAGGACTAGTAACTCGTTCTGATTTAATTAATAATCCTGATGAAGAACAAATTGCAATGTTGATGACCAGGGATTTAATTACAGTTAAGCCTGGTGACGATGTGGTCGATGCGGCTCGCGTAATGATGGAGAATAATGTTAGAAGAGTTCCTGTTGTAAATGATGACGGTGAATTGGTAGGTATCATCACTTCCTTTGATTTGGTGTCCAAGGCTTTGACCAAGATTGAAGTTCATGACGCTGTTGAAAACTATATGATCACTACCGTCCCTACAACCTGGGAAAAGGCTCCATTGAATGTTGCTTTTGAAACCATGAATCAATTCGGATTGAAATCCATTTTAGCTCTTGATGACGATGCTAAACTCTCCGGTATTTTGACTGAAACCGATTTCATCTCTGAGATTGAAATCATCTCTGAGAGAAGCGAACACAGTTCCACTGTCGGAACCGAAGGGGACAAATGGTCATGGGACAGCACTTCTGTATTGTACATCGAGAAGAACAGCTTGAAGTTCGCAGACAAGACTGTTGCTGATGTCGCTGTAAGCAATGTTGAAGTGGCCAATTCCAAAACCAAGGTTTCTGACTGTGCTAAAAAAATGAAATCCTTAAACATTGAGCAGATTCCTGTCATCGGTGTTGAAGGAGACTTGGTTGGCCTTGTAAGAGCAAGCGATTTAATCAAGGGATTGGTCAAAAACGAATAGTGGTACAATGGCTGTTAGTCCAGTATTGGTAGTCAAAGCAGATGACAGTACGGTTGGTGTTCGCGCGAGACTGTATGATGATTTCTCCGAGCACAAGATTGTATTGAACTCTGTCATTACCTATTGGTGGGCTAATGATTTGCCTGCCGCTGTGAAATTTCTGGAACTTTTCGATTCAGTCATCAAAAGAACCATCAATGAGATAATGCCTCACAAGACATTGGACTTGAAATATGATGTCGGGGCAAATCAGGTATTGGAGAAGGCTTCCGAGATTGAAATAAATCTGATTTCCGTCGTTGCCGATGATGTGGGATTCAAGATTGAAGGCGGCTCATTTTCATTAAATGGACTTCGAAAAGTAGAAAGCGATTTTGAGGCCAAGGAATTTTCAACAAGTTTCGATCATGTCATCGAAACCCCGGACATTGTTCTGAAAAAGTACCGTGAAATGAATGAGAAATGATTCATTTCTCGCCACCTATTTTTCTTCGAGTATTTTAATTTTGTGGTGAATTTAAATTAATCTTTTTCTAGACTTGTCATTATAATTCATCATTATTTCATTTTAATCAATCATTCAATTGATTCATATTAAAAATAGTTTTGTAATGTGGATGAGACTAATCAATTTCATCAATTTCTTTTTTGATGAGTTTGAGCAAGTCTTTTGCATCTTCCTTTTTGATGTCGGGTGAGGTTCTGATGAAATCGATAAGTTCTGATTTCTTGGCATCGTCCAAATCCGATTGGCTTAATGTTTGGGCATAGTTTCTTTTTGGATAAAATTCCTTTTTGGCGATTTTCAAAAGTGCGTCCCTTTCATCTTCGGTGATGATGTTTTTTGATGCCGCATTGGAAAAGACATATTTCATGTTGATTAATGGAACAGATAGGGCTTCAAGGCTTTCGCTGTCAAGCATCACGGCTACGTCATCATCGGAATCGACCTCTCCGGTTGCATATTGGGTATAGACATAACCCGCTCCAATCATCCCCAATGTGTCAAGTTCGGATGCCCTCAGGGCTCCCATGCTTGAAGCGCCATATACCTTGACGCCGCTTTTCATCGCATTGAGGATTTCCTTGTGTCCAACTGCGGAGTTCTGGTGGAACACTCCGTCAATGATTGCAATGATGTCCGGACGCTCTTTCATGGCCTGGCCCAAGTCCCCTCTCTGGATTGGCCTTTTGTAAATCACTTCAACATCGTCTGTTGAATCCAGAATCTCTTTTGCCTCGTCAAAGGGAAGTGACAGGCCTGCATAAACTATAATCCTGACCATGCTATCTCACTTTCAAAAATCTGTAGCCTGCCCTTGAAGGGTCAAGTGCGAAAAGTTCCATTTCGGGTATGATGACTCGAACCACGCTGACGTCAAGCTCCGGACGGGTCAAATCATAATACAAAATCTTGTCAATGTCGTTTGCCGTCAGTTCATCCTTGACGATTTCCAGATCCTTTGTGATTGATGTTGTTGACCTGTTTTCAATGCTTGAAAGCTCAATTTTGTCATCCTCTTCCCTGAAGTAATACTTGTTTATTCTTTTCATGCGCTCATAGCCCGCTTCACGGGCGAAATCCGCTCTGACGGTATCTTCACGGGCACCGTTGATTTGCGTTGCTCTGCTCTGGGCCACTTCGGTCAAGGCCCTCAGGATTGCAACTTCAGGGTCAAGATGCGTTCCCATTCCCAGTGTCAGAAGGCCTGCATCTCTTGTCACGGTGTCATCGGCCGATGCGGCGATTGTCGGAACTTTAATGTCTGCAGTGAAATCCATCAATTTGATTTTAATGCCTTCTGATTCAAACTTATCAATGCTTTCATTGACGATGTTGCTTTCGATGCTTTCCAAATCAATTTGGGCATAATTCTTGTGGGTCAGCTCAAAGATGCTCCACGCGTCACGCTCAATCACTTCAAATATCCCATGCAGAATGGCCTCCTCCAGGATATTTCCTGACGCAAGGCCGTTGGTGTTTGATTTGAACAGGCTTTCGCAGTCATTGCCATGAATATATGGATGATATATTGCATTTGTAGGGATAAAATACTCTTTTCCTGAAATTATGTCCTTTGCAGGGCTCCACTCTAGTTTCATTGAATCAAGATTTTCCTTTCTGAAATCCTTCGGCAGATTCAGGGATTCGGGATTTATGTAATCTCCAGTATCGGAAATCTCATCCAATGTTGCAATGGTAACTTCATCGCTTTCCTGCCTTTCGGCTGAGTACCTCTCAAAGCCTTCCATCATCGCTGAAGCTCTAGCATGGTCTTTTGTGATTCCCTTGCCGCCATAGATGCTCACTGCACCCTCTTCGGCGGTTGGCCTGATTGCAGTGTAGATTGGAATGCCGATTCTGTCCAGATCGGTGATGTCTGCGATACGTGTGATTCCCGCCGTTTTCAGCTTGTCCTCATTGATTTCAATGGTCCTTTCGGGAGCGATTATTCTGTGGGTTCCTTTGAAGTATGTCAATTCATCCGTCATGCTTATATTCCTAAAATCATTCTTACGATGGTTCCAAAGCCTATTGTCATGGATGCTGCGGTCAGTATTGCTGCGACAGCTATTGTGGCAATCCAGATTCCCACATTCCACCTAAGCACTTTGGATCCGTCAAGGTTTCCAATTGGCAGCAGGTTGAACACTGCCAAAAAGCTGTTGACTGAATAACCCACCATACAGGCAGTAAATATTATTACTGAAGTCTCTGATGTAAATGCTGATGGATAGACTGCCGTTCCGATTGCTAAAAATACCAATGCCAGAGCGATATTGACAACAGGTCCTGCAATGGAGATTCTGCCGTTTATCTCATCGGTCATGTAATTTGCATAGGTATAGACTGCGCCCGGTGCTGCAAACACGAAGCCAAAAAAGGAAGTAATAAGTGCAAATAGCAATCCTTGTGGCCATAGCTTGAATTCTGCCCAGTAACCGTATTTCATTGACACTAACTTATGTCCAAGTTCGTGCAGGATGAATCCGGTACCGACGCCAACCATAATGAATGGAAGGAGGGTCAGTATTGCATTCATGTCTCTTCCACCATTTGCTATTGCAAAACAGAGTGAAATAACGATAAATGCAATTATTAAATCTCTCACTTCACTACTTGTAAACTTAATCATAATGTTAAGGTATCTAATTTTATATATAAAGTTTTTTCTAAAATATTAGTATGGACCTACATGTTAACAATATTTTAAATGATATGCAGAAAGATGATTTCAACGCTTATTTATTGACAGGCTTTACTAATGTGGAATATATCTCAGGATATAGGCCAACCAGTTTTGCATTCTGCATAATAAAGGAGAATCCGGTTATCTATGCTTCCGGAATGGATATGGAATTGGCCAAAAACAATTCCTCAATTGAAGTGAAGGAATATGAATCATATGATGTGATGATTAGGGAGCTTAAGGAAGATGGCATTGAAAGTTTGGCAATCGAGCCGGCACTGCCTTACAGCACCTATGCCCGTTTCAAGGACGATTTTGAAATTGGCTCCAAAACATACATCGACAAGCAGAGGATGATAAAAACGCCTCGCGAGATTGAAAGGATTGCCCGGGCAACTGAAATAGCCCAGAAATCATTCATTCAGTTGGATATCTTGAATAATGATGGCACCGAAAAGGAAATTGCATTTGATCTTCTTCGTTTGATGTTGGAGAATGGGGCTTCAAAGGAATCGTTCGACACGATTGTAACAAGCGGAGCCAACTCCAGCCTTCCCCATGCAATACCCGAAGCGAAGAAATTGGCCGAACCTGTTCTAATCGATTGGGGATGCATATTCGAGGGGTACTGTTCCGACAATACCCGCACCATGGTTTACACCGAACGCCAGCAGGAAATCTGGGACATTGTGGCCGAAGCGCATGATGAGGCAATAAAGGCGATAAGGCCTGGAATGAAATGTTGTGAAATCGATAAGGTTGCAAGGGACATAATCTCTGATTATGGGTATGAAGATAGGTTCATCCACTCAACAGGTCATAGCCTGGGCCTTGACATTCATGAGACTCCGGGATTTTCCGCCCGTGATGAGACTGTCCTTGAGAAAGGCATGGTGATAACAGTCGAGCCGGGAATATATCTGGAGGGCGAGTTTGGAGTTCGCCTTGAGGATACCGTTGCAGTTTCAAAAAGAGGAAATGTGATTGGCGATCTGCCTTTGGATATCGCATAGCATTTCCATATAATAAACTAAAAACAGGAATTGCTAAAAATCGAAGGGGTTCTCTTAAAAGCTGCCATGCAGCAGTCATCTGAAAAAAATAAAGGCTTTGTAGAAATCCTCATTTTTATTGAATTTGAGTTGATCGATAGATGTTGTAGATTGTATTTTTGAGTTTTGTTTCTTTATTTGATAATTGTAGGC
>CACWUH010000005.1 GCA_902764015.1 uncultured Methanobrevibacter sp.
TTAGAACAGCGGATCTTTCACCATTCCAATCCTAAATGAATTCAAAATAACAAACAGCGTCAGACCCAAGTCCCCAAAACCGACAGACATCATCAATGTAATAATTCCTAAAACAGCAAGCACTACACACAACAGCTTGACTGCAATGGCCAGTGTAATGTTCTGCTTGATGATTCCCATTGTCTTGTGGCTTAATGCCAAAAGGTACGGGAGCTTTGAAATGTCGTCCTGCATCAATGCAACATCGGCGGTTTCTATAGCTACATCGGAACCTGCAGCCCCCATAGCAATACCAATGTTTGCACGTGCAAGTGCCGGAGCGTCATTTATGCCGTCACCGACCATGGCCACATCACCGAACTTGTTTCTGATGGCATCAAGGATGTTAAGCTTGTCTTCAGGAAGCAGGTTTGAGAAAACGTGCTGAATGCCTATTTCCTCAGCAACCGTCACCGGTAAGCATTACTGTTTCCACACCTTTGGCCTTCAAGTCGGCGATTACTTCAGAAGCGTTTGGCTTGATTTGATCAGATACCGTAATCAATCCTATTACACATTTGGCATTGCCTATGAAAATAATTGTTTTGCCTTCAGAATATCTGTTGATTTCCTCTCTTGAAAGGTCAAATGAGCTTCCCTCAATCAGGGATTCATTGGCAGCATAGAACTGCACGCCATTGATACTGGCAATGATTCCCTTTCCAGGAACATTCCTGAATTCCTCGATTCTATCAAAGATTATGTTATTCTCATCAGCGTAATTCACGACAGCCTGTGCAATCGGGTGGGAGGATTCCGATTCCAGTGCGGCTGCAATCCTGACAATATCCTCTTCGGAATAATCCTCATCCAGCACCTTTACACCGCTCAATGCCAATTTTCCTTCTGTCAATGTGCCAGTCTTGTCAAAGATTACCGCCTTGATGTTGCGCATCTCCTCAACATAGGTACTTCCCTTGATGATAACGCCGTTTCTTGTGGCTGAAGTGATTGCTGACACCATTCCGACAGGAGTTGAAATCAGGAATGCACAAGGACATGAAATTACAAGCAGTGAAAGAGCCTTGTAAACCCAATCCTCCAATGCTTGGCCGAACAACAACGGAGGGATGAATGCAACGCAGATTGCCCCAACCATCATGATTGGAGTATAATACTTGGCCACCTTTTCAACCAGGGTCTCGGTTTCTGACCTGTTGAGCTGTGACCTTTTAACCAGAGTCACGATTTTTGAGATGACTGAGTCCTTGGCGGCTTTGGTAACTTCTATTTCGAGGTATCCGTCCTCATTGACAGTGCCTGAGAACACCTCATCGCCGACTTCCTTTAGAACAGGGACACTTTCACCTGTGATTGAAGCCTGGTTTATTGAAGATGAGCCTGAAATAACATTTCCGTCCAGAGGAACTTTGTCTCCAGGTTTTACGATAACAATATCACCGATTTCGACCTCATCGACGTTTCTGATTTCTTCCTTATCACCGACCTTGACCCTTGCAGTATCCGGAGCAATCTCGACAAGTGACTTGATTGAGCGTTTTGCCCTGTGTTCAGCATAGTCCTCCAGGAATTCTGCAATGTAGTAAAGGAATGTTACGGCCGCACCCTCTTCGGGATGGCCAATAATGAATGATGCAACACATGCAATGCACATCAGCATTGCAGGGCCGATGGTGTGCCTGTTGACCAGTGACTTGTAGGCCATGATGGCTATTTCATAGCCTGCAATGACTGCACCAATCATATAAGTGACTGTAACAACCGTAGGGTCAAAGGACATCCATTCAAAGATATGTCCCAAAACAAATAATATTCCGCTTGCAACGATGATTTGTATTGGCCTGTTTGCAATCAGAGGCTTTCCTTCAGCCAGCAATTCCCCATCGCCATGGTCATGGTCATGTCCGTGGTCATCGTCATCTGCACAGTCAGGACATCCGCAAAGGCTGAATCCAACATCATCATCGTGGTCGTGACAACCGCAATCGTCATCAGTACAGACATCTTCCTTTTCATGACTGTGGCCGTGTTCATGGTCATGATGATGCTCATGCTCGTGATCATGGTCATGATCGCACAGTCAGGACAACCGCAGAGGCTTATGTCAACATCCTCATCATAATCAATCTCTTCGCGATGATCATATACGCTTAAATCAGTTTTTTCTTGATAATCTCTTAGCAATTTTTTATCATAATGATCGGGATTTTCACAGTGAATTTCATCACAGTTCGGATCCAAACAGATGTAGCTGAAATGTTCCGGATTGTGACAGTTTTCATCCTCACAATCGGAGTCATAACATCTATTTTCCACCATATTATCACCAATTAAAAATTATTCTAATATATGTTCCAAGCCCACTTTGTAAATCATTTCAATATGAAGGTCTGTCAGAGAATATCTGGCCATCTTACCTTCCTTTTGAAACTTGACAATATTATTTGCACGCAATATTCTCAATTGATTTGAAACAGTAGTCTGGTTTAAATCAAGAGCTTCGCAAATATCACAAACACATAAATCATCCACGCTTAGCAGAGAAATAATTTTTAATCTTGTCGGATTGCTGAAAATTTTAAAGAATTCTGATAAGTCAAGATATTCATCTTCTGAAGGCATGCGTTGCTTTGCACGCTTTACAACATCTTCATGAGCGTTGAATACCTCGCACATATCCTCATTTTTTCCATCAAGATTATTATCTTTCATTTCCATCACATATATTATATAAATTAATTATAATACATTTATGTATTTAAATGTTTTCATATCATGATATTGTGATATGTTATTGTAAAAAAAATAAAGGTGTTATTTCAGGACAACACCCGTCAATGTTCCATCGATAACACAGTCAAAATCAATCTTTTCCAGCCATCCGGCCTTGGCAAACATGTCCATGAAGCAAACACCAATCAGACGGCCGTTTTCTTTTAGGATGCCGTCAACCAAAGCCTTGACTTCCTCAGTGTCAACATCATATTTAGGCATTGACAGCCCACCCAGGAGTACGACCGCATCCGAGTCCTTCGGATTTGAAACCTCATCACTCAAGACCATGGCATATGGCTTGGCCTCGAACTGATGGCAGTCATCAACATCCAGCAGAGGGATGAAATGTGTTTCTCTCTCCCTTACGGCATATGCCAAAAGTTCGGCAAAGGGAGTGCAGACTCCGGGAGACCCTACAAACGTTATCTTTTGGGCATCCCCAACCTCATTTTTAAATGACACTAACTGTCCAGTAATTCCTTTCCAATCGTTTACTTTTTCCATATTATCACCTTAAACCTCATAATAATGCGAATCTTCGCCTATATATTCAACATTTTTGACAAGAAGAACATCCTTTTGGTACTTGACGTTTCCAAGGGAATGGCTTTCCAGAACGTCACAGGAGAATATCTCATAGAAATCCACATCGCATGCATAGATTGACGGAATCTTATCGGAATCCCATTTGCTATCCATGATCACATATCCATCGCTGGAGCTCCATACATACTTTTCCCCCAGGGATTCCATCCATTTTACGGTTTCATTGTCATATCCTTCGTATATCTCATTGGTCTTTATGTCCTTGACCAATTCGGAGAGCTTTAAAGGCCCTGCAGATGAGACGTTCAACGTTTTCCTCTCAGCACTATCAGAAGGACTGTCTCCGACATGCAACAAAGCGATTCCCAAAACGGCCACGAGAACCAAAACAACTGCAATCAATGATTTATCCATGCCTGACACCTCCCAGCTTCGGCAGAAACCTGTTTACCCTTTTTGCATATTCAGCATATTCATTGCCAAAATCGATTCTTAATCGCTGCTCTTCCCTTCTGACCTGAAGACTCATTATTAGGACTTCAGCTGCAAAAATCAATAATGCTCCAATGGATAAAAGTGCAATCAGGATACCTATGTGGTAGATAAAGACTCCTAAAAGCATCGGATTTCTGCAGATGCCATAAGGCCCGTCCGTCATCAGCAAGCTGGTTCTTGGGGCAACCTCATGATTGAACGCATCAAAGGGATTGCCCTTACCCACATTTTTCATGTAGACAATTGACCAGATGCTCAATCCTATTCCGACAACGGCAAGTAAAACAAGTATAATCCATTGCATCAAAGACAAATCAGGACTTCCTGATGCCCAATACATTGCAAATGGAATTGCAATTATGAAAATAGCCAATCCTAACACATATCCGATGATATCCCTAAGCATGCCATCACCTTCTATGAAGTAAATTTAAAAGAAGTAATATAAAAATTAGTAGGATGAAATAATTAAGAATCTAGATAGTGAAGCTTCCCTCAAAGACCTTGTTTTTCAGATCTTCGTGAGGTCTTTTGAGACTAAATTCGAATGTGTCTGGGTTTGCAACATACATGTGGGCCAGCGCAATTCCGATGTCGATTTGGTTCCACGTATCCATCTTCTTATTCAAACGGATTCTGCGCTTGTTCCTGTATACGTTATAGCTTCCGTCATCATTGTGGGTGAAATACCATGACTGTGTGTTTGCAGCCGAAGGGGCATATCGTGCAGGCATCAGCCTGTCATCACGCTCGTCTGAAATCTCGCATATGATTTTCCTTTGGAACTGACTGAGTTCACGATAGATTTCGCCTTGAGGGTTTCCGAATATCATCATGATGACAAAATCATGTTCTGGATTTGGATTTTCATAATTCTTGGGGCTCCCCGCACCTATCCAGCAGGACCCGATTCCTTTGCTTTGCATGTACAAGTCGACCTGCTGAAATATGAAACCGATATTTTGAAGGTAATTCTCTTTGCTTTCAGAAAACATCAACAGGTAATGTGGAGACTTGAATCTCTGAAGCATCCTGACGTTTTCAGGCCCGACAATATCATAACTCCAGTTGATGTTGGGATTCAGCACATCTGCATTGTCGATGAAGTGTTTTAGTTCATCCAATGTCTCTGCACCCAATGGGGTTTTATCATACTTTCTGATTGATTGCCTTTTATATATCGTTTCCTTAAGATCCATATTATCATCACTAGTTAATATTTAAAAAATCAACTGAATTAAATATATCCATTTCACGAAATATGTGAAAACAAAAAAAATAAGGGAAATAGAGATTAGTGTTTGAATCTCTATTTTTTAACTACCAGTTTTGAGCTGACGGTTTCATTTCTGTAACGGATTATCATTTTGTATTTTTTGCCGACTTTGAGCTGGACAGCATTATTGTTAAAGGTGAGTTTTATTTTTCCTTTGTTGATAAGCTTTACAGCCAAAGTAATTTTAGCTATTCCTTCCTTGTTGGTTTTTACAGTGAATGTTTTGCCGTTGAATTTGAATGAAACTCTTTTGTTTGCAATCGCCTTTCCAGTGCTCCACTTGAGGGTTGCCTTCAAGACCAGCTTCTTGGCGGACTTCTTGACCGAAAATGCCTTTTTGGCCTTTAAAGTGTTTTTGACCTTGAGGGTGTTTTTGAGAACAAAGCCTTTGTATTTTGAAGTTACCACATAGGTTTTCGGTTTCAGCTGGATAGGAAGTGTTGCATAACCTTTCTTATCTGATTTCACAGTATATGTTTTGCCGTTTACGGTCATTTTTACTGTTTCACCTGCAACCGGATCACCATTGGTGTCGAAGACCTGGATTTTGTAGTTGTTTCCAAGATAATCCATTACCAAATTATTTCCGGCCAGTCTAGGCAGGCAGCTGATTACAACTGTGTCCTGTGCGGTTCCTATTGCTGCTGTCACAGTGCCTTTCTTGCCGTTTGAGGAGAATTTGATGACATCTCCGAAAGTGACAATCTTCTTGTCGACCTTGCCGTTTGTTGAAGCGATTGTTAAATTAACAGGCTCCAGAAGGGTATGATCGAATTTGCCTTTGACAGATTTGGTACTGTTGTCGTAGACAAACAGATTGAATACAATGTTGGATGAGCCGAGGTATGAAACTGAAGCAGGGTTAGCTGAACCATCCAAGAACAGCCAGTTGTTGCATACGATACCCTTGACTTTTGGGGAATCCTTATAATTGACTGAATTATGTCCGAACCAATTGTTGTCAGCGCATAATTTGGCATCGCCATTAACCGCAATATCATAAACCCTAGCGGAATTCAGGAAAATGTTATTGGTTATGTTTGTACCTGATGAGAAACCAATAGAAAGGACTGAACCAGCTGCGGTGTTGTTCATGAACAGGCAGTTGGATATTGAATCATCAATGCTTTCGCCATATACATAAACTATTCCGCCAAGCATGGCAACGTTGCTTATGAAGTTGGAGTTAAACTTGTTTTGGAGTGATGTGCCGTTGATGAGAATTGCTGCACCCAATCCTGCACCATTGCCTACGAAGTTGGAATTGAATGTATTGTTTCTAACAGGGTGTGAAGGATCATGATCAGGAACGAATCCTACTGTATAAATAAATACTGCGCCCCCTGCCTTGGCAGAGTTAAGTATGAAATCTCCTGTGAGCTTAGAATCTTCCAAAGATCCAACGATGCATATTGCACCTCCCAAACCTACCGGCAAGTTAGTATTGTTATATCTTATTTCTTCAACGCCGCCAACATCATAATTCAATACCGTGTTATTTATGAAATGGGCATTGATTTGAGCATTCTTAATAAAGACTGCCATGATTGCACCACCTATCGCAGCGGTGTTGTTGACAAAGTAACCGTCGATGGTGGAATCTTTTAAATATGGAAGGTCTATTGCACCACCAATCTTAGCGCCGTTCTCAATGAAATAGCCGGTAATGTTGGAATTTACTGCAAAGTCAACACCACCTATTGCACCGCCCAGCTCGGTAGCCCTGTTTTTGTAAAAAGTACCGTTGATATTGGAATTTTCCAGAACTCCATCGATGCAGATTGCACCTCCCCATGCAAGAAGGTCGGCACCTATTAAATCTATATTGTTCAGTGCATCGTTCTCAGCAAAATTGCCGCATATGTCAGTGTGGTTTGCGAAAACAGCAAAGATTGCGCCACCCTGAACTGCATAGTTGGATTGGAAACCGCCACCAATGTATGAATTCTTTACAACAGGAAGGAACAATGAACCACCCAATCCGGCATGGTTGAGCATAAAACTGCCTGAAATGAGAGATCCATCTACAACTCCAAGAACGGATATGGCACCTCCTGCATCAGCGCCCCCGTTTCTTGTGAACTCGCCGGTAATATTGGAATTCAGCACAATTCCATCCACAGCTATTCCTCCACCAAAACCAAGATTTATACCATGTGCCACAGTATAGTTCACAATATATTCAAGAATCTTTGAATCAACATACTTCTCAAGATAATATTCAATTTCCTCTTTGGTAGCATCATCAACAAGATCCATGAGATTTAAATCTGCAGTGTTGTTTATGAAATATGAATCTATTTCAGTACTGTTAATGATGTTTACATTGATTGCTCCGCCTATCAAAGCCGTGTTGTTTTCAAAACTGGCCTTTATTTTGGAATTTCTTATGGTAAAAATATTCGCTGCACCTCCAACCAGGGCAGAGTTATGCATGAAACCACCAGTGATATTGGACCGGTCCATGCTTTCAAGAACAAATATCGCTCCGCCCAAATTGCCTGCCCGGTTAAATCTAAAGTCACCCTCTATTAATGAATCCTCAATAAATACAGTGGCTATGGCTCCCCCAACACCTATAGGAAAATCACTGCCTGGACTTTCCATAAGTATTGCAGCATTGTTGAAGAAATCACCATTTATTTCAGTGTGGGTGATATTTTCTGCATAAATTGCACCACCCGTTAAAGCGGTGTTATTTTCGAAATAAGCGGAAATCAGTGAGTTTTCGATAGTTCCCAAGATACATATCGCACCACCAGTGCCAGCATGGTTGTTTATGAAACTACCGCCAATATGGCTGTTTACCAGACCATTTTCGAAAATAATTGCTCCACCCATTTCATTCATTGCATTTTTGAACGTTATCCCCGTGATGTTAATTTCACGAGCAAGAACATTGAAAATTCTACCTTCACCATTTGCATCGAATACTACTTCGCCCAATTCCCAATTAGTAAATGATAAATTATTTTTGATTTCCAAATTAGTATTATTTACACCGACATAAACTCCAGCAGCAATATGAATTATATCCCCGTCTTTCCTGCCTTCAGCATTTAAAGCAGTGTATAAATCTTTATATGGTTCCTCTATAGTCCCATGTCCAGTACCAGTATAACTGGAATTTACATAACAGTTTGACTCATCGGCTGAAATTTCTTCATCATTAGACGCCGCCAACACGTCATCGCTTTCATCATCCGCAGATACCTTCAAGGCATCACTCTGTATTTCGTCTGTCGCTGTATCCGTTGTTATTATATCTGTTTGTGTATCAGTTTCAATGGCGGCAACATCTCCGGCATCTTCAGCTGCACTAACGCCAGATATTGCAACCAAAGATATGAAAAATATCGCAAGCACCATCCATTTCTTATCTAACATAAAAGTATCATCTCGCTAACTTTTAGTCAGTATATATTTTGTTAAACATTTACATATATTGTTTTCTATAAAAAAATCAAATTATGAATATTGTTTAATTAAATACAAAATGTTTGAATATTAACAAACAAAAAATAATTCGGGAACAACCATATTCCCCGAAATAACCGAACTACCTTCAATAGTATGGGGAAGTTACGATTTCATTGAAAGTGAAAACATTAAATCATGCCAATTACCTGATAAGTGCACTCCTCTGTTCATAACGATTAAAAAAAGAACTAGTCAACATCCTTAAGTGCTTCAACCATGTCCAAATCCTTGATCTTGTCTGAAAACATAAGATTTACAACGATGGATATTGCAAATGTAATCAAAGCGGACAGCAGTATATTTCCCCAGGTCAACTTTGGAATATAATAAAGAGAATCTCCCGCAGCATCCATCATCAGTGTCATGAAGTAAAAGCCAAGCGGAATTCCCAAAACAAATCCGATAGCCGTGAAGATAATGTTTTGCGTCAAAAGAAGCTTTCTCAACACATTCGTCTTGAAACCCAAAACCTTCAATGTTGCGATTTCCCGCTCCATTTCTATAAATGACAGGATTTCCAGATTATACAATACCAGAATGGCCAGTGCAACTGCAACAACCGTCACGACATAAACCATCATCATCACCGATGTCGTTATCTGATCCCAGCTCTTTTCAAGCTTGTCGATGCTTGAAACGGATTTGATGGAATCGTATTTCTCACCGAATTTTTCGGGAGTTATGATATGTGTCGGCGTGAAGTTCAAGCCCTGATCCTCTAGAGTGTCCGGAGACATTATCAGACCCTGCGAAACGGGTTCCGTATGGATTTGGCCTATTTTGGAGGTTACCCACTCATCGCTTCCGACAATGTGCCACCTGACCTTATCGCCAACCGTCAGATTGAACCTTTCGGCAAGTTTAGTCGATATTGAAACGTCCCCCTCCTTAATTTCAAGGGGATTCCTGTTGCTGTCAGTGTAGGATATCAAATCCGTATTGTTTGAAACCAGAAGCGTTACCGTGTCCTCCATGTCATGCGCCTTGATTTCAATGGACTGCTGCATGATGAAACTGCCGTCGGTATAGTTCAGGATATAATAGATTTCCATAGGATTCGCATTGCTTGAAAGCAGGAGTTTAGACTCAAAGTGTGATATGTCATCATATTCCCATGTCTTCAGCTCGCCCATGCAGTCATTCATTCCGAATGCCGCAATCAAAAGCGCCACACAGCCCATCACCCCCACTATTGCCATCAATGCCCTGAACTTGTTTCTTCTTGCATCACGCCAGTTCCATCGAAGATTGAAACTCAAGCGACTCCAAAACCTTGACTTTTCAAGGAAGCTGTTCGAAGATGCATTAGGGGCCTTTGGCCTTAATGTGTTTGCAGGATTTTCCTTAGAAATCATCCTGCATGAGAGGTATGTGACAAAAACTGAAGATGCAACCATCAATACCGCAATGTAGATGAAACTCATGTCAAAACCGGGATACCATCTTGGCATGCTATATGTTGCCGCCATTGTGGGATAAAACATCCTTGGAATCACCACAGGCCCCGTAACCAATCCCAGAATCGCACCGGCCAAAACCGGCCAGAAACCATATGAAATATAGTGCAGAATTATGGTCCTGTCCCTATATCCGACAGCCTTCAGAACACCGATTTGGGTTCGCTGATGCGTCACTATCCTTGTCATTGCCGTCAAAAGGGTCAAAAAAGTAATCAGAATAAACACTATTGGAAAGACATCACCCATCATCTTGTGCTGCGCCATCTCATCGGAAAATTTGGAAACACTGATTTGGTCCTGCATTTTGGTGAATGACAAATAATCGGCAGAATCATCCAATTTCTTTTCGAAATCGCTATCCGAGCAATTGTACTTGACAAGCAAAGTGTCGTAATCCAAATCTTCGGGATATGCCTTATGCGAAAGGTAAGCAAACCCAATCTGTGAAAAATCGGGAGTCAGTGAATTGGGGGAGGATTCGTAGATGTATTCGGGAGAATAACCCAGACCCTTGATTTCCTTTTTGATGGTTTTGTTGTCAAACTCAAAGGAAATCATGTCTCCAACCTTCAAATTACGCTCCTTTGCAAAACGGCAATCGAGCCATACCCCTGACTCATCAGATGCATTGAAGTCTTCACCTTCCGTCGAATAGAATTTCGATATCTCACCCTTTTCGACGAAATGCAGCTTAATGTCAGGCTTGTTTTCAAAATCCGCCTGGGATTGCACCACCCTTTGCCTGTCTGTTGCAAGGGAAAATCCGCTGATTTTATCGACAGATGCATCATCAAAAGTAGTGTTGTAAATCCAACCGTCGGCCATATTGGTTTGGCCATAATATGCATCCGAAGTCTGCACAAGCCCGTAATACTCGCCATATATCCCACAGTAAGCGAAAATACCTAAAAATGCCATGAGAAATATTGCAATAAACTGTGTCTTATTGATCTTTATATCCCTCAGCATCTTTTTAGATAATGACATGATATAATATATGAAAAAAATAAGATTTATAGTACACGGTGACGGAATGACTGGACCCTTGACATCTCATGATGCGACCAGTTCTTGGGTGAGGCGCTGCCGATGTATACGGCGCCGCTGAAAACGCCATGTGGAGGATTCGAACCTCCGACATCAAAGATGCTCTCGCTTTCGAGGCGAGCGCCTTATACCTCTCAGCCAACATGGCAATTAGTAGATGTGATGGGATTCGAACCCACGCAGCACTGAGCGGAAGGTCCTGAGCCTCCCTCCTTTGACCACTCGGACACACATCTAAATGAAAATAGGTGCGATAGTATTTGAACAACGAAGACAAGCCACAGACAATGAGTCTGTGTTCGACCATCGAAGCACTCACTATTCGAACCAAAAGCCATAAGACAGAATCGAACCATCATTTCCTGCTTACGAGGCAGGCGTACTAACCGTTGTACTATTATGGCAAGTAGGGGTGGTGGGATTTGAACCCACGAAGCACTAAGCAACCGGTCTTGAGCCGGCATCCTTCGACCAGGCTCGGAATCACACCCCTATGACAAACATTAACGTGCCAACAGGTACAGCGGGACTTGAACCCGCATATGAACAATCCGTAAACCCTCTGCTACGGATTTTTTACCATATTTGCACATTTCATTTTACTAATTCATATTTATAACTACTCAAATATATAGTTATCCATTATTTAAATTAAGCGGTGACGGAGGGATTTGAACCCTCGACATCGGATGATGCAACCCGCTCTCCAGGCGGGCCCCTTACCTGCTTGGATACGACACCGTTAAAAGCGCCGTGTGGAGGATTCGAACCTCCGGCATCAACGATGCTCTCGCTCTCAAGGCGAGCGCCTTAGACCTCTCAGCCAACACGGCACAAAGTAGATGTGATGGGATTCGAACCCATGAAGCACTAAGCAAGGGCCTACACCCCCTCCTTTGGCCACTCGGACACACATCTAAATGAAATAGGTACGGTGGGATTCGAACCCACGAAGGACTAAACCAACAGATTCTAAGTCTGCCCTCTTTGCCAACTGGAGTACGCACCTATGCAAAAAGCCATAGAACGGAATCGAACCATCATCTTCTGCTTACAAGGCAGATATACTAGCCATTGTACTACTATGGCAAATAGGGGAGGCGGGATTTGAACCCACGAGGCACTGAGCCCCCGGTCTTAAGCCGGGATCCTTCGACCAGACTCGGAATCACACCCCTATAATGATATTTACTCAATAGGTGCGGTGGGATTCGAACCCACGAAGGACTGACCTACGGATTCTTAGTCCGCTCCCGTGACCAGGCTTGGGTACGCACCTATACACAATTTAAAGCCATAATGATTGATTCAATCAAACAACACCATACCACTACGGCGAATGGGTGCGGCAGGATTCGAACCTACGAAGCACTAAGCGCCGGTTTTGAACCGACTCCCTTTGACCGCTCGGGAACACGCACCCCTAATATCCTAAAATAGGTGCGGCAGGATTCGAACCTGCGTAGGAACTTATCCGCCAGGCCCCAATCGGTTTTTGTTTAACCCCAACCTTTGGCCCGGCCCTCTTTAGCCACTCGAGAACGCACCTATGAGAAATAATCATCGATAACTAACGCAAATGGAAAAATATTAACTCAAACTAAAGATTGAATCTGCATGAACTGAAAACAATTTGTTGAGCCAAAGATCAAATCAATGCACTTTGGAAATTGCAACCAGCAGATTTTCCATTATCGTACGGAGTCTAAAAACAGCATTCATGACAACAAACTGGTCAGCAAGCTGCCATGTGCTAAAGACAAACAAAGAGAAGTCAGACCTAATGTAGAAGATCCTTTAACCATTTTTACACATTTCATTTTCCTAACCATTTTTATCACTACTTTTTAATTTAATATATTGTAAAAAATTGCTTTACGCAAACTTTCATGTTATCTAAATACTAATCTATTTCAGATAATATATAAATCACGTAAAGCTTTTGCTTTACATAACCTTTCTTTTTACTTAAACATTAATCTCTTTCAGATACTATTTAAATCAATGAAAGGAAAAGCTTTAATCAAGACTGAATATTTCTAAAAAAAAAGAATATGAGTTTTAGATGAAATCAATAGGAGCCGATCAGCTCGCTGAAGAGTTGAACCGTTTCATCAACACTCATCTCGGCACGTTCGCTTACCTCTTCAAGGTCAGCCTCCCACAGGGAAATCTTTCCCATCTGCGTCACCAGAAACTCGAATTTGGGGTTTGCACGGGCAAGGTCCGTCTTGAGCAGCGGATACTCGTTGAGCAAATCCATGTATTTTGACTTTGAAGTTACCTCGACCATGATACTAATTTGGATTGGATGGCCTTAAAGGTTTTGCTCGGGAAGTGTGAATGATGACCTATTCAACACCTTTGAGAGACTCGACCATGTCCAACTTCTTAATCTTACGTGAAAACATGAGATTTACAAGTATCGACAGCGAGAATGTTATCACAGCCGTTATTGCAAGATTTGTGAGGGATATCGAAGGCAGAACATAAAACGAATCGCCTGAAGATTCCCACATTATCTTCAATATGTAATATCCGACAGGAATTCCCAATATGAAACCGATTGTCGTAAACCACAGGTTTTGTGTCAGAAGTAGCTTTCTCAATGCCCCAGTCTTGAATCCCAGAACCTTAAGAGTGGCTATCTCCCTTTCGATTTCCGTAAATGACAGAAGCCCCAGATTATATAACACCACAACCGCCAGAAGTGAAGCAAAGAATATCAGGATGTATATCAAAAGCCACATGGCCTCCGTCAGCTCGTCCCAGCTTGAAGTCATGTCCTTCATGGAGTTGGCGGTTTTAATGGCAGTGTAGTTCTTGTCCACATGCTCTGTTGTCACAATGCTTGTCGGAGTGTAGTTCAAGTCCAAATACTCTAGCCTATCGGCAGACATTATGAAACCCTGTGAGGTCGGATCTGCATGGATTTTATCAATCTTTGTCTTTATCCATTTGTCCGAACCCATGATGTGCCACTTTACGGTATCTCCAACATCAACCCCCAGCATGTCAGCCATCTTTCGTGAAACCGAAACCTCATCATCCTTGATATCAATCCGGTTCCAGTCATAGTCTGTCGGAGTTACCAAATCGGTGTGGTTTAAAACCAGAAGCGAACCCGATTTTTTGGCCGTGCCCGATTCTATTTCGATTGCGGATTCCATTATCTTGTCGCCGTTGACTTCATCGGCCACGTCATCAATCTCTGATGTTGAGGCCTCATCATCTATGACCAGCTTGGAGTCGTAGTGGTTAATCTGGTTGAATTCCCATTCCTTCAAATCGTTCATTCCGTCATACATTCCAAATGCGGATACCAGAAGCGCAGTGCATCCAATCACCCCAATGATTGTCATCAGCGCCCGGAACTTGTTTCTTTTGGCATCCCTATAGTTCCACCGGGCATTGAATGACAGGTGCCTGAAAAATCCCAGCTTTTCAACAAAACCCGATGATGACACCTTAGGAACCTTCGGCCTTATGGTGTCTGCAGGATTCTCATTGAAGATGCTTTTGACCGCATAGTATGACACCAGAACAGACATCAGAACCATTGCAATCGCCACATAGACAAAGTCCAAACTCCATGCAGGCTCCCATGACGGCAGGATATATGTGGAGCTCATTGTCGGATAGAACAGCTTAGGCAATGTCATCGGCCCTATTATCAAGCCCAAAATTGACCCTATCAGAACAAGCCAGAACCCATATGAAATATAATGAAGCATTATTGACCTGTCAGTGAATCCGCATGCCTTCAGGATGCCTATTTGGGTTCGCTGATGGGCAATGATTCTTGTCATTGTCGTCAAAAGGATGAGCATTGCAATCAGTATGAATACAACAGGAAAAATTCCGGCCATCATCTGGTGCTGATCCATCTCCTCTGAAAACTGGCTTACGCTTGTGTGCTCAGACCTCTCAACAAATGAGTTATAATAGCCGTCCATGTGATAGGACAAAAGGTCATTGTAGTTTTCAGGCGTTCCATCAAACTTGACGTTAAGCACATTGTATGGAACCGTATCTTCAGGAAATGCCTTGTAGGACATGTATGCAAAGCCCAATTTGGAGAAATCCGGTACCACCGATGACTTTGAAGCATGATAGACATATTCCGGCGAATAGCCTATGCCACGGATTTGCTTTTCGAGAGTGTAGTTTTCAAACTTGAACGTTATCCGGTCTCCGACCTTAAGACCCTTGGCATCGGCAAAGCTCTTGTCCAGCCATACCCCCTCCTTATCATTGATGTCAAGGGGCTCGCCTTCCACCAGATAGAATTTGGATATAGTATTGTTTTCAACAAAGTGCAGCGTGATTTCGGGATCGTTTGAAAAGTCCGCCACCGAATCCACAACCAGCTGCCTTTCCATCTGGGTGGTTGCACCCAAAATGTCAACCTGATACAAAAACAGGTCATTTATGTAATTAGAATAGATCCATCCGTCAGCCAGGTTTGTGTCTTCGTAATATCTGTCGCTGTTGACTTCAAGGCCGACCGATTCACCGCCGACGCCCGCAAAAACAAAGACTCCAAGAAATGCCATAAGAAAAATAGATAGGAACTGGGTCTTATGCTTTCGGATGTCCCTTAACATCTTCTTTTTAAGCATGTTTCACCATTCCAAATCGGCGACCTTTTTCGGATTTTCATTAAGGACAATACTTTCAATCTGGCCGTTTTTAATCCTGATTACCTTGTCTGCAGCTTCGGCAAGTATCGCATTGTGCGTGACGATGACAACTGTGGTGTTCATGTTGTTGCTCATGTCCTGAAGCAGATTGAGGATTAGAACGCCTGTTTTTGAATCCAATGCGCCTGTCGGCTCATCGCATAAAAGCATTGTAGGACGTTTGGCTACTGCCCTTGCAATAGATACCCTTTGCTGTTCCCCACCGGACAATTGGGCAGGAAACTGGCTTGCATGGTCACTAAGCCCGACTGAATCTAGAACGGCCAGGCCATCTATGTCCACATCAACAATGTCTTTCATTAGCTCAACGTTTTCAAGAGCCGTCAGGTTTGGAATCAGGTTATAGAACTGGAAAATGAAACCCACATTCTTGGCACGGTAGCTTGTAAGCTGGTTGTCGGAGAATTCCTCCACATGATTGCCGTTTACAATTATCTCACCGGAAGTGACTGTGTCAAGGCCACCCAGGAGGTTTAGAAGTGTTGATTTGCCCGCTCCTGACGGTCCCAGAATCACGACGAATTCCCCTTCATCTATCGTGAAGTTGACGCTATCCATAGCCTTTAAAATGTGGTCTCCAGATTTATAGACCTTATCCACATTCTTAAATTCAATAATTGTACTCATTAATATTGCCTTCTTATAATTACTTATCTATAACTTATATTTAATAAAGTATATAAAATTTAGGTAAACCTAAAATTAAATGAATTAGTAAAATTGCTGCGACTATAAAAAATTGTTGTAAGTTCGTAAAATTGCTTTAATCTTCTTAAAAAAAGTTATTTATACAGATCATATGCTCTAAAGTTAACAAACTATATTAATAATCTAAATCAAAACATACAATTAACAGAAATGGAGTACAAATAACATGAAAGAACATCATAAAGGTTGGACTATTTCCCAAAGAGATGGAGGAGACCGATTCATTGATTCAGATGCTAAACCTTTAACCGATGAAGAAAAGGAGACTATGAAACAGGAAATCATAAAAAATCATGAAATGATGGGCCTTGATGATAATTTGAAATACGAAATTTATCCAGAATTATTCAAATAATCCACTTAGATTGAATTAGTTAAAAAAAAAACTCCTTCAATTATCTTCATCAAGTTACTAGTTATCCAGAGATTACATTCACCAATTCATTAACAAATAATGCAAATTTAAGCAAAATCCAAATTTTAAAAATATCCTAATTTTAAGCATTCCACATGTTTTTTAATCAAACACATTATCCCATACCATCATACCTATGGCAATAAACAATACATATAAAACACTTCAAAACAAAAATTATATTATAATAAAAGTTTACAGGAAAAAATCCAAATGTCATTCGATAAAGATGAAATGTTAATAATGCCGGCAGTGGACATCAAAAACGGAAAATGCGTCCAGCTTGTCCAAGGCGAACCAGGAAGCGAAATGGTTGAGATAGACAATCCCGAACTTGTTGCAAAGCATTGGGAGGATTTGGGAGCCAAGAACATCCATGTCATCGACTTGGACGGAACGATAAATGGCGTTGCAAGCTTTGACATCATAAAAAAGATTTTAACGGAAGTAAGCATCCCAATCCAGCTTGGAGGCGGAATAAGGAGCACAGAATATGCCCGCCAGCTCCTGGACCTTGACATCGAAAGGATAATCATCGGAACCATGGGTATACAAAAGCCCGAGACAATAACCGAACTGTCCGATGAGTACGGTTCAGAGAGAATCATGATTTCACTTGACAGCAAGGACAACAGAGTAGTCATCAAGGGATGGCAGGAAAAAATCGACAAGAGCCCGAGCGAAATCTCACAGGAGTTCAAGGAGCATGGTGCCGGAAGCATCCTGTTCACGAACGTTGACGTTGAAGGACTTTTGGGCGGATTCTACACGGAGCCTGTAGAAGAGCTTAAAAAATCCGTTGATTTGCCAATAGTCTATTCGGGCGGAATCACAACAATAGATGACATTAGAAAGCTTAATGAAAGCGGTGTGGAAGGAGTTGTAATCGGTTCTGCACTTTATACTGACAAGATTGATTTAACTGAAGCTTTAAAATATCAAAAGAGGTAATTGAATGAAAGTAATGGCGACCGGAACATTCGACATACTCCATCCTGGACACGGAGTCTATCTGGAAGAGTCCAGGAAGTTAGGTGGAGAAGATGCCGAACTTTATGTTGTTGTAGCAAGGGATGCAACAGTTGAGAGAAGAAAAAGGGTACCCATCGTTGGAGAGGACCAGCGACTGGAACTGATTAAAATGCTTAAACCCGTAACTGACGCTTATTTGGGCGATGCAAACGGTGATGTCTTCAAGATTGTTAGGGAAATCGACCCTGACATCATAACCATCGGAGCCGACCAAAGCCACGATGTCGGAAAGCTGCAGGAAGCCCTTGACAAAAGGGGATTCAAGGCAAAGGCCGTGCGCATCGAAAAGTATCGCGACTGCGAGCTTGACAGCAGCTGCAAGATCATCAGAAAGATTGAAAATACAGATTTCGAAGGAAAGATATTGGACCATTGTGAAGATTAAGGAGATAATAAAATGTTTAAGGTAGCAATAATAGGAGCAAGCGGATATACTGGTGGAGAGCTTTTAAGGATGCTTTCAAACCATCCTGAAGTGGAAATCACAGACATCACTTCAAGACAGTATGACGGCACACCAGCGCACAAAATCCACCCACACATCAGAGATTCAGGACTCACATTCAAAAACAAGAGTCCGAGCGAATTGGATGCGGATGTCGTATTTACCGCAACACCTCACGGAGCGTCGATGAAAATAGTTCCGGAAATCCTGGATACTGGCGCAAAGGTGGTTGATTTGAGCGGAGACTATAGATACAGAGACACAGCAGTCTATGAGAAATGGTACGGCATGGAACACACCGACAAGGAAAACAAGGGAGCATTTGGGCTTCCTGAACTGTACCGAGACGAAATCAAAAAGGCCAAATTGGTGGCAAATCCGGGGTGTTTCCCTACAGGCGCAATCCTGTCATCCTACCCTCTTGTCAAAAACGACATCGTGGAGAGAATCATCATAGACTCCAAAACCGGAGTCAGCGGAGCCGGGGTGAACCCGTCAGCGACCACGCATTATCCAAACATTGCAGATAACGTGAACCCGTACAAGATTTCCTCACACAGACACATGTCCGAAATCCAGCAGGAACTTAAAGGCTTTGAAGGCGTCAAGGTATCATTCACACCTCATCTGGTGCCTGTCAACCGTGGAATCCAAACTACAAGCCACAGCTTCCTGACTGATGAAAACTCAGACATCACCCCTGATGAAATCAGAAAACTTTACGAAAAGGAATACGGCGAAGAATTCTTCATCAAGCTTATGGATGAAGGGGAAATTCCTCACTTGAGCTCAGTGCGCGGATCCAACTTTGTGCACATAGGAGGATTTGAAATCGATGAGACCGGAAGACTCGTGATGCTGTCCGCCATCGACAACCTCGTCAAGGGCGCATCCGGCCAGGCGATACAGAACATGAACATCATCCTGGGAATAGATGAAACCCTGGGCCTGACACACTTTGGTCTTCATCCTTGAAAACAATACCGGAGGAGCAGAACATGAAAAGGATAATAATATATTATTCAAACGGAGGAACAACAGACCTTGTTGCAAAGACACTTGCAAAAAAGGTGAATGCAGATCTGGTCAGAATCCATGACCTGAAAAATCGTGACGGATTGAAAAACAGATTGATGGCCTCAATAAATGCATTCAGGGAAACAAAAACCGACATCATTCCCGCCAAGGTGGACCTGAGAGGCTATGACACCATATACTTTGGAACACCTACCTGGAATGGAAACCCCACCCCTGCAATACTGACCATCATCGACAGATGCGACCTTAGGGCAAAGGACGTTGTCTTATTTGCCACAATGGATGCGAATCGTGGAGAATCAAGCGTCAACAGACTTGAGGAGAAGGTCAAACTGCGAGGGGCAAGAGTCATTGAAAGCTTTACCATTGCAACCAAAAACAAGAGCCCGGAAAAATTGGTCCAGGATGCAGAAACGATAATCGATATGAAGGATTTGAAAATGTATTAGGTGTTCAAATGACAAAATCAGAATTGAAGATAAGGGCCATTGAAAACGGCACTGTAATCGACCACATTACCGCCAACAAGGCATTGCATATTCTAAAGATTTTGAATCTGCCGGATGATGAAACCGCCAATGTTACCGTGGCCATGAACGTTTCATCAGGCGAAATCGGAAGAAAAGACATTGTAAAAATCGAAAACAGAGAGCTTGACCCTAGTGAACTAAACCAGATTGCTTTGATTGCTCCCAAAGCTACAATCAATATCATAAGGGATTTCGAGCCTGTTAAAAAGGACAAGATTGTTCTTCCAAAAAAGATAACATCAATAATCAAATGCACAAATCCTAAATGCATTACAAACTTTGAAAGCGAACCTATAACACCAGTTTTCAATGTAGTTGAGGAATACCCTCCGGTCGTAAGATGCCATTACTGCGAAAAATTAATAAAAACAGAAGATATCGATAAGCAATTCGAATAATCTTCTTTACTTATTTTTTATATAATCAGCCAGCCTTTTGGACAGTGCAAGTATCGTCAGTATCGGAGGCTTTCCGGGAGATACAGGCAATACGCTTGCATCACAGACAAAGAGATTTGTTATTTCAGTTTCCAGATTGCTGTCGACTATTTTTCCGATTGCTGCGGTTCCGCCAGGATGAGCTCCCCGGTATACTGTCGAACCGATAGTATTCGGATCAACACCTGCCTTTTCTAGAATGAATCCTGCAGTGGCGACACCTTCAGCCAGATATCTTATATCCTGTATGGTGTTAGTCTTGTAGACCTCACCGTCATCGTCAATATATCCCTTGCATTCGTCAGGTGTCTTGACCATGATGCTCAAGATGTCCTTGTCCGTGACAGAATCGTCCGGAATGTTTGCACGAATGAACGATGAAAAGTGAGGGGAGAGAACGAAGTTCTCGCCGATGACAAGGCCTGCCATCTGCACTTCCGTGTTGAAGTTGATGTCCTTGAGGTATCCCCCCACGCTTACAAACGGATCAAAGAATATCTCACGGCCCGCATCGATTCCGGCACGCCTTAAAATCAGCGCGGATGAAATTGCACCTGCAGACAATACCACCTTATCGGCAAACAGTTCCTCTTCGCTGCCGTCCTTGATGTATCTTACACCTTTGATGGTGCCATCATCAACTATCAAATCAGTCACTTCAGCTTCACATATCAAGGTTGCACCGGCTTCAACCGCATCGTCAACAAAGTCCTTTCCGGACCATTTTGCATCTGCAGGACAGCCAAATGCACATTTGCCGCATTGGATGCAGTCATCTTCACGGATTGCCTTGGGCATTTTCATGGAATTGAGACCAAGTTCACGTCCGGCATCCAGAAAAGCCTGTGTTCCAGCTCCAATATGTGAGTCGTCAAGCTCATGAACTCCAACCAGCTCGTCAACATATTCATATGCCTCACTCAAGTCTATACCGAACTCATGCAGCTCCTCATCAAGTGCCCTTACCATATTGGACATCGACACTATTGTCGCTCCGCCAATGCATGTGGTGGTCAAAAGGTCCACAGAACCGTTGTACTTATCATAATAGTTAAAGGCATCCTTTGATTTTATATAAGGGCCTTTTTCAAGAATCGTCACTTCCATACCGTTTAGGGCAAGCTCCCTTGCAAGGATTGCTCCTCCGGCACCAGTACCTACAATTATAAACATTCAATCACCAAAATTATTAACAATTGTTATATTGCATCTTCCGATTAATAAACTTTTATTTAATATGTAGTATAAAAGTAATATTGTATAAATCTTTAGCGTGATAAAATGGAAGAATACATAAATCTATTCGAGAATGTTATTGCAAAAACCGGCCCGAAAGTGGATTATCTGGATATCAGATTTGGAATGGGCAACAATACTTCCATATTAATGAAAGATGGGAATGTAGATGAAATCAACACCGGAATGAGCTTAGGAGCAAGAATAAGGGTGTTGAATAATGGAGCATGGGGTTTTGCATATACGACGGACTTATCAAAAATCAATGAAATAACCGAAACCGCCTTGAAGCTGTCCGACTCACTTAAGGGAGACGTCGAGCTAAGCGAAAGCAGCGTCGTCAAGGACAAGGTGGAAGTGGATGTCAAGATACCTTTCAAGGACATATCAATCGAAGAGAAAAACGACATAATGAGACAGGCAAATGATGCCGCCACAGTCGATAAGGTAAACAGCACCACAGTAAGCTATGCGGACAACGAAGTTGAAGAACTCTTCATGAACAGCGAAGGCAGCGAAATCCAAATGAAAACCAGCAGAGTCAGAATGGCCCTGAACGCATCTGCAACCGACGGTGAAATAATCCAGTTCGGGCACGGAAGCCTCGGAGGAGTCAAAGGATTTGAACTAATCGCTGATGCAGACATCGAAGAGTTTGGAAGAAACATCGGAGAAAAGGCAGTGCGACTGCTTGACGCCAAGCCTGCACCTTCAGGCCAATTCCCTGTGATTGCAGACCCTGAACTGACTGGAGTACTGATTCATGAAGCATTGGGCCATGCCGTTGAAGGAGACCTGATTCTGCAGAACGATTCAATCCTAAAGGACAGAATCGGCACCCAGATTGCATCCGACATCGTGAACATCTTTGATGATGCAAGCCTCAGGGACGGATTCGGATACTACCCTTATGATGTTGAGGGAGTCAAGACAAGGCCAAATCAGCTAGTGAAGGACGGAAAGCTGATTTCCCTTTTGAATTCAAGGTCAACCTCATCAAAGCTTGGAATGAAATCATCCGGAAATGCAAGGTCAATCATTGCAGACCAGCCAATCGTCAGAATGAGCAACACTTTCCTGCAGCCTGGAGACATGGAAGTGGATGAGCTGTTTAAAGACATTGATAATGGAATTTATCTTAAAGGCTCAAGAGGAGGCCAGGTCGACACAGGCAAGGGAATCTTCCAATTCAATGCAGCTGAAGGTTATATGATAGAAAACGGCGAAATCACAACACCATTGAGGGACGTGTCTCTATCCGGAAACATTCTGGAAACCCTGAAAAACATTGACGCAATCGGCAATGACTTCAAATTGAGCGTTGGATTTTGCGGAAAGGACGGCCAGACCGCACCTGTCGGTGACGGAGGGCCACATACAAGAATTTTAAATGCACTCGTAGGAGGAATGGGATAATGATAACTGATAGAGCAGGAGACTATTTGGTCGATATCGCCATGGCATCAGTCAAATACTTTCTGGACAATGGCAAGACAATAGTGAAGCCTGAGGATTACCCGATTGAACTGGACGACAAATTAGGAGTATTTGTAACCATAAACAAAAACAATAACTTAAGAGGATGCATCGGATATGCCGAACCTGTTAAACCTTTGATTGATGCAACAATAGAAGTTGCAATAGCAGCTGCATTCAACGACCCAAGATTCAATCAGATTACAGAAAAGGAATTTGAGAAACTGGAATTTGAAGTGACTGTTTTGACAGAGCCTGAAATGATT
Source organism: uncultured Methanobrevibacter sp. (assembly GCA_902764015.1). Taxonomy (GTDB): domain Archaea; phylum Methanobacteriota; class Methanobacteria; order Methanobacteriales; family Methanobacteriaceae; genus Methanocatella. The sequence goes on from CACWUH010000005.1 coordinate 23,366, forward strand.
GAGGTGGCTCATTACAAGCAATATTTTGATGAAATTGAAATCGGCCGTGATGGACTGATAATCCAAAAGGGATATGCAAGAGGACTGCTGCTCCCTCAGGTTGCAGTGGAAAACGCATTCACCGTAGAGGACTTTCTGGAGCACACCTGTATGAAAGCTGGAATCAGTGCCGACAGCTGGATGGATGAAAGCTGCGACGTGTACAAGTTCCAGGGACAGATCTTTAAATGAGTGATTGAAATGATGATTCCGACAATACCTACTCCAGATGAGATACTGGACAAGGGATTTAGCAGAGGAAAAAAGCAGGCTGACCTGATGAGGTCCCAAAAGATACCGAAACATCTGAAAGGCAAAAGGATTGAGGAAAGACGTGTCGTCACATCCTGTCAGGTCATTAAGGACAAGTTGAAATCAATATTGGATGCCGTTCCTGAAATCGAAAGCCTCCACCCGTTTTATCAGGATTATATCGACATTACCGTCGGCGTGGACGACATGAAGCAGGCACTTGGAGGACTCAATTGGGCTTATGGAATCATAACCCAGCTTGAAAAGGAATACGGAGCCAAAATCAGGAAAAATCCATCTGAAAAGGCAACAGCAATACAAAAGCAGGCTTATGGAAGGATTGCATCCGTCATAAACAAGATTAAAAAGGACCTAGACTTTTTGGACTTTGCAAAACAGAACCTAAGAAACATGCCTACAATCGATTTCGATGCGACAACAATCGTGATTGCGGGCTTTCCGAATGTGGGAAAATCCACACTCCTAAGGCAGATTACCGAAGCGGAACCGCAAGTCGCCAATTATCCTTTCACGACAAAAGGTATCCAGATAGGACATACAGAGATGCACTGGAAGCATATTCAAATCATTGATACCCCTGGGCTTCTGGACAGACCAGTTCTTGAAATGAACGACATTGAAATGAATGCTATCGTTGCGCTTGAGCATCTGGCCGATGCGATACTGTTCATATTCGACGCTTCCGAAACCTGCGGATTCCACATGGAAAACCAGTACAATCTCCTAAAGCAAATCGAGAAGATTTTTTCGGAAATACCTGTCTATTACCTCTTCAACAAGATGGACCTGGTTGAAGATAGGGAGCATCTCAGCGAATACATCGATGATGAAGACAAGTCAATATTCATCTCCGCCATCGAGGGCGAAGGCATAGATGAGATAAACAAGGTGCTGCGCAGAATCAAGAAAATCGAGCGAGATATCGAAGAAGAGGACGATGATGACGAATATTATTGATGCCTAATTTCATATTAAGCATCAATATACTCATTATTTTTTAGTAATTAGAAACAAATTAACATTAACACCAGCTATCATCCATTGAAAAACTGATTTTTAGAACTGGTTGATATATATCCCGAGTTGAAAAGCCAATTGATTTTCAAAATCATTGCAGTTAATGTCAGCAATGACTCATTAAACTACAATGAAAAATATTACTTTTGATTTAATCAACAATGAAATCAATTAAATTATATGCCTACATGCTGTGAAAAATTAGTTTGAAAAAATATTCTAAAAAAAATTAAAATTGGAGATTAAGGTTCAAACTGAACTTAATCCCAATTATTCAACCATCAGATGGAAATTAATTCCTAATGTATTTAATAATCAGATATGCACCAAGAACTGCACTGAATACAAATCCTGCAAATCCGATTGCAGAAATGTCCCATACTTTCGGACCTTTATCCGCCAGGATTGCGATGGATGAACCCACAAGCAACGCTGCCACAATTATTGATATTGACAGCTGGTTTTTCAAGTCGTCCAAACCGGTATGGTTCATGTTGAGTTCCAGTTCGCCCTTTTCGACCTTGTCGAGAGTGCTGTTGAGCCTGTCAGGCAGGTCTTTCAATAAGTGTTCGATTTCAACAATATAGTTGAATCCTCCGCCGACAAGGTTTCCCGGTTCGAATTTGGATTTAATCATGTCCTTTGCGAACTTTTCAAGTTCGCCGGTAAGGTTGAAGTGAGGGTCCAATTTGTCCCCTGCCTCTTCGATGAGGATTATTCCCCTTCCAATCATCACGAATTCCCTTGGAAGGATGATGTTGTGGGAAATCATGACATTCATCAAGTCGTCGAATATGCCGTCCATCTGGTCCATGTCGACGCCGATGTATGAGTTCAGCAGGTCATCGACATCTTCCCTGAACTCATCGGTGTTCTGTTCGGGAGTGATGATGTCCATGTAGAGCAGTTGGTTGATGAGATGGTGTGAGTTTCCGTCCAGAAGGAGCAATACCAGCTGTGCGAAGTTTGACCTGAAAGTGTCGTTTACAACACCCATCATTCCGAAGTCGATGTAGCAGAGCCTGTTGTCACGAGTCACGAACAGGTTTCCAGAGTGAGGGTCTGCGTGGAAAAATCCGTCAATCAAAACCTGCTTGAGATAGGATTGGCATCCGTACTGGGCAATTTCTGCGTTGTTGATGCCTTCGATTTCCTTGCCGTACAAGTCGGTGACTTCATATCCGTCGATGAGTTCCATGTTTATAAGTTTAGTGGTGCAGTATTCAGGATAGACATCCGGTATCTTGATGTAATCAACTTCCTTAAAGTTGTTGGTGATCTTATTGATATTTTTGACTTCTTCCATATAGTTTAATTCTTTAAATATTGACCTTTCGAATTCCTTGGCCATTGCAGGCAAGTTATATGTTCTTGATTTGGTTACATGCTTGTCCACAGTTCCGGCCAGTCTGTTCAGTATCTTTACGTCAGGTTCAATGACCTCACGGATTCCAGGCTTTTGGACCTTGACTGCGACTTCCATGCCTGAGTCTTTCAATGTGGCCTTGTATACCTGGCCGATTGAAGCTGAACCGAGAGGCTCTTCATTGAACTCGGAGTATACCTCTTCCAATGGCTGTCCGAGCTCCCCTTCAATGACCTTTCTGATTTCGTCGAAAGGAGTTACCGGAGTATTGTCCCTGAGCAGCTTCAGGTCATCGGCTATCTCATTGCCGACCATATCCGGCCTTGTAGCCAAAAGCTGACCTAGCTTGATGAATGCAGGACCAAGCTCTTCCATTGCATACCTCAAGTCTGAAACCTCAAAATTTTCATCGGGTTCGTTTTTAAGCAGGTTTGCAAGGTGATGTTTTTTTGCAACACCCATGATTTCATCGAAACGTTTTCTTGCAACTTTCTTCTCTTCTTTTCCCATATAATCGCCTTTAAAATTTGTTTATTATCCTCTTTGATTGATAAATAAAATTTCAGCCATACAGATTCTATTTCGTATTTGGCCAATTCTTTTTTCCAATTCGATTTTCCTTCAGAAGCGACCACCACAGAATCCATTTTTTCTTTGATTTCAAAGATGCCATCATCAATGGTGACCAATTCAATGGCATTTTCTATGTTCTGTTCATCCAGAAGCATATTTGACATCAGATATTTTAATTTTCGTAAAATAACTAATATTCCTATATATAAATTGAATAATATATATATAGATATCTTTTTGTGGATAATATTCATCTAATATGTGAGTGAATTAAACAGAATAACTTAAGAAAACTTATATCAATATAATATTCATTTTATTAAACAAATTATGCAAATTAAACGTTTTTCCAAGAGAAATTAAAGTAGATTCCAACAACATAAGAACAAATTGATAATTGAAAAATGAAATATTGAATTACTTGACCCTTTCCAATGAGGAATATTGAATCGAACGGCACTAAATTTATTTAAACCCACTTCCAAATAATACTATAGGTGATAAAATGAAAATCAAAGAATTGTTAGGAAAAACAGTTTTAGACAAAAATGCATTTGAAGTCGGCAAAGTGGAAGATGTTGATTTTGACCCTGAAAGCGGTACAATTACCGGTATTACATTAGCTTTGCACAAAAACATCTTTTCTAAAGACTTAAGCGGCATTCTCTTTGAGGATGTGGCAACAATAGGTGAATATATTATCCTGAACAAGGAAATACCAAAAAAGGATGAAGAATCCTCCGATGAAGACAAATAATATCTAAAGAATAACTTTTTTAATAGTCTTGACACGACATGGAGATGCCAAATTCTCCAAAAATTGATGTGAGGGAAGATTAAAAACCTTCACATTATCTCATTTTAAGGCATTTGACTATTTTTTGAACTCTTCGAGAAACTCCCTGAACATGCCTATGAATGTCGAATAGTCATCGTTGAAAACGAATTCCTGAGCATCGAAAGTGTGTATTTCCACATTTCCTATTTTGTCCTTAAGCAGATATGCATCGAATTCGGGAGAATAGTAGTTGTCCTCCGAATTAACGGCAATCAGCGTTTTCGCTTTGATGTTTGACAGCTTGTCTTCCACATCATATTCCAATAGGGCATCGTTTCTGTATTTGAAATCATAGATGTCCACGGAAAGACCTTCATCAACGAAAGTGTCCATGAACAGGTCAATCTCCTCTAGAGAAAAATTCTGAAATACCCTTTTAGAAAAGTATTGGGAATACATCAGCGAATAGATTGAAAACATGATCTTGGACAGGTGTTCGCTGTAAACCGTGTCCAGATAGGCATCGGATGAAACGATTATGCTGTCGATGGCTTTGGAAATGATATAGCGATAGCCGTTTGTCTTAAATGAACTACTGCCTATAATTATGAATTCCATCTCATCGGGATATTCGCATGCCCAGGTATAGGCCTCATAGCCTCCAACTCCAACGCCCAAAATGCCGAGCACTTTTGTCATACCGAACACATCGGCCAAAAGCTTTCTTTTGAAGTTCACGCGATCCTTAATGGAATATTTTGGAAAATCGAATTTCAAACCTGTTGTGGATGGCGAACATGATTGCGGAAATCCCAAGGAAGTGATTGACACATAAAAGAAATTAAAATCCGCCAGCCCGCTTTTTGGACCGACCAGCTGATGCAAGTCTTCAATTGACAGACAGTTGCCGTTGAACCTGTGGCAGTAGATAACCGCATTGGTGACGTTTCCATCTCCGTCATATATTGGAGTGCCTCGAGTGGTATATTCAACCTCCACATCGAGAAGGACCTGGCCGTTTTCAAATTCGAATTCATCCAGAACATGTTTGCGGTATCCCAACTTTGAATCTTCAATCATCGTTTTCCCCATTAATTGTATATTTAACAGAATATTTAAATTGTCCGAATATGCATTAAAACCACACATTATTTTGTATAATATATTTTACAATGAACTGATTTGAAGCCATCACTATGAACGAAACATGGATAGGCATCATCAATACAGAATATGCAGAAAAACAGTTCTAATTCAAAAATTTACTTTGAGTTGGATGAAAATACCCTTATATATTATCATTAATAAACTAATAAACAGTTGAGTTTATGTTTTATCGATTGAAAAAAAATTAGTTTAGGTAATTGGATTCTAATAGGAATGATTTTGGGAGTAATCGTCGGTTTATTTCTAAATTTATATGTTAATAACCATTTTATTAAAGATGTTATTCTTATGGATAATGTTTTTTATTTAGGAGGCAATATTTTTATCAGATTGATGAAAATGATTACTGTTCCACTTGTTTTTTGTTCTTTGGTTGTTGGTATAACTTCAATTTCTGATATTCGTAAAATTTTTATGACTGGTGGAAGAAGTATTCTTCTCTATCTTGCCACATCCCTTATTGGAATATTCATCGCACTCATAATAAGTTCAGTTTTTAAACCCAGTGCCGGCATAAACCTCACAACAATAAGTCAAACATCAAATGGGACTCTTAATCAAACAATGACTGATTTGGTTTTAAATATTATTCCAGAAAATCCTCTAAATGCTTTGGCCAATAGTGAGATGTTATCTGTCATCATATTAGGTGCGATAATGGGTTTTATTTTAATTAAATTAAGTCAAAAAACCCCCAACGCTCAATAATATTTTTAAAGAATTAAAGAACGTTATGATAGCGATGACAGGTGTTATCCTTAAAATTGCTCCTTTTGGAGTATTCTGTTTGATGGCCAGAACTTTTGGAACTTTAGGATTTGAAAGCGTATTTCCTTTAGCCAAATTCATTGGCTGTGTAATATTAGGGCTGGCAATTCTGTTATTTGTAGTTTATCCTTTTATACTTGTTATTTTTACAAAAGTGAATCCTTTGAGGTTTTATAGGAAGTTCATGTCTGTGATATTTTTTGCATTTTCAACATTATCATCAAATGCGACGATTCCATTAAATATGAATAAATTGGAAGATATTGGTGTTTCCCGTGATATTTCATCATTTACAGTTCCTTTAGGAGCTACAATTAACAAAAATGGAACCGTCATCATGCAAAGTGTGGCGGCGATGTTTGCAGCCCAATATTGCGGAATTGATTTAGTACTTCAGCCATTATAACATTAATTTTAACAGTAATAATAGCTTCAACCAGTACACCGTCAGTTCCGTTTTCAGGTCTTGCCACTTTAACTTTAGTATTCACTACAGTTGGTCTGCCGGTTGAAATAATTGGAGTAATGGTAGGTATAGATCCTGTTCTCGACTCATGTAGAACTGCAGTCAATATTACAGGTGATGCCATTTGCACAATAATCGTTGCGCTTAAAAATAAATCATTTGATGTGGATGTTTTTAACAATAAAAAAAGAACCTGATAAATCACTTTCGGATATGAAATAAAAAAAGTTATTATATTTGATTGAAATGTTTAATTATTTAAGAAAAATAAGTTTGGGAAATTGGATTTTAATAGCAATGATTTTAGGAACGTTAACCGGATTATTCCTAAACTTTTATGTTGAAGATCCTTTCATTAAATAAGATATTCAAAGCAAGGAAATTAGTAAAAACATAGTTCCTAAAGTTTATATTCAAAAAATTATACGCATGCCTTGAGAAAATTTTATAGTTACCCTACTTTAAAGCAATTCTAAACTGAAAAAATAGAAAAACTTAATTTATCACCAAACATCAATCAACAAATAAAATAAATATAATCCAATTTTAACTATTCAATACCCCTTATTTACAACAACAATAAAATAATTTAGGAATTCAAAAAAATAAAGCATCATAAATATGAAAAATAAAAGATTAATAGAACTTACTTTTTAGTTACTTTCAGTAAATTTAATAGAAAACTATATATACTAACAAAAAGTAATTAAAACATAATTACATAAAATTCATCTCAAAGGAGTGTGAAAAATATGGTAGATTCAGAAACCATTGATAGCAAAATTTCAGACAAAAAAGAAGAATTCGATGAAAAAAAAGAAGAGACCAAAGAAAAATATGAAGAAACCAAAGAAAAAGGCAAAAACATTGCCGACAATGTAATCAACGATTTATACTCAAGCATCGATGAATTCAAAGAATACATCAAAAACATGCAAAAGAATGCAGACAAGAAATACTCCGAATACAAACAGGCCACCGTCCAAACCATTGACATCGATCTGATTGAAAGCAAAGACACCTACTACATCAGAGCTGCCGTTCCAGGCATCGACAAAGAGGAAATCTCAATTGAAGCAGGCGACAACGACCTGACCATTGAAGCCACCTTCAAACCATATGTCGAAGAGTTCGAAGAAGATGCAGAAATCGAAGTAATTTCTTCCTCAATCAAATCAGGAAGATGCGTAAAAACAGTAAGATTCGAAAACAGCATTGATCTGGACAACATCACAGCAAAATTCATCAACGGAATCGTTGCAATAACCATTCCAAAACTAATCATACCAAAACATAAAATTAATGTAGAATAATTATTCTACATTTTTCACTTATTTTTTAAAAAATCAGTATCTGACTTTTCCTATGTGCCTTGTAGCACCAGGATCCTCACCGTTGTAATGCGCAAGGTAATATATGAACCATTCCAAAGGAATCACAAAGATGAATGGGGACAATAGCTTATCGACATCAGCATAATCCTTCAGTTCATAGATTATTGATTTCAGTTTCAGGTTTTCGGAAAAGTCTATGGCTTTCTGAGTGATTTCATCAGACTCGAAGTCAGACTTCAGAAATATAATCGGCACACCCTTTTCTGCCCTTTCAATCAAACCATGTCTGAACTCGGCAGAATATTCAGGGCAGGCATGCTTGATTGCGCCTTCCATAAGCATTGTCATTGCCAGCTTGTATGCAAGCCCGAAGTTAGGTCCGCTTCCCAGACAGTAGAAGATGTCATCCTTCTTGAAATCCTGAGCCAAAAGCCTGTTGGCATATTCTGTGGTTTTTAAAAGCTCTTCGATGGTGTCAGGCATTTGAGCCAATTGAGACAATAACTCATCCTTGGCTTCATAATCGCTTGCAGTAAACAGAATCTGGTATAAGCAGGCAAGCTGCGTGATGTATGTTTTTGTGCCCAATATTGCGGTTTCGGTTTCGCATCTGGTCACGATAGGAGTTTTTGCTTCTTTAATCATTGAGCTTTCAGGCTCATTGGAAATTGAGACTGTATGAATGTTGAATTCGTTTGCCCTTCTAAGTGAAGCTAGAGTGTCGGCGGTTTCGCCGGACTGTGATGTGAAAATGGCTATTGTATTTTCGTCTTCAACCAGTTTCTTATTATAGTAGAATTCATAGCCGGTGTACACTTCAATGTCGATATTTGTACTGGACATCCTTATGGCATCCCTTACACTATAACAAGTTGAAATGGAGCTTCCACAACCGATTAGATAGACCTTGTCCTTATCTAAAATTAATTCTGAAACTTCATCCATTGTAGACTTTTCACTTTCAAAAGTTTTTCTAAGTGAGTCAGGTTGTTCCATCATCTCATCGTACATCTTATATTTCATAGCTCAAACTCCTTAAAATTAAATATTATAATTTATATATTGTCAATCAAGATATAAAAAGGTTTTTTTAAAATGGTTAATATGGAAATAAATTTAGCATCAATTGGAATGGAAAAAGGTAGGCAATACGAAACCATCATCACCACAAACAATGGCAACGGCAGTAAAAATGCAGCGCCAATCGGTGTGCTGTGTGCGGGCGATAACAAAATCATCTGCAGGATTTTCAAAGGAAGTCGCACTTTGGACAATATTGTCCGTGAAAAGGAGTTTGTCGTAAACATCACCCATGATCCGGAGCTTTTTACCCTTTCACTGCTCAAAAATCTGCCCCAAGACCATTTCAATGAAAATCTGTCCATTAAATGTGCAGATGCATACTTCAAATGCGATGCCATAAGCTTCACCGAAGCGGTCAAGCAGAGCGATCCGATAAGAAATAAGGGCGAAGCAATTGTTTTCAAATCAAAAGCCGTTGATTTGGTGATAAAAAACCCCGTCAAGGCAATGAATCGGGGATTCGGATACGTCATCGAATCGCTGGGCAATTTCAAACGCTTCGATTTGGTTGATGATGCAAAAAAAGAAGAGTATATAATTCAGTTCAAGGAAGCCTACCGCGTCGTCTTGAAAGTCGGAAGAAAAGAGGACATAAAGGCCATGAAAGAAATAAAAAAAGAGCTTTTGAAAAAAGGCTGCGACCTTTAATCAATTATAACATCCATAAATTCGAAACTGTCTCCGTCAAACAGCCCCTTATCAGATATCTTTATTGACGGAATGACAAGCAGCGCCATGAACGCCATTGTCATGAACGGCGCTTCAAGCTGACATCCCAAAGCCTTTGTCATGTTATGCAGAATGCCCAGTTTATGGGCAACATCATATACGTCCCCATCAGACATCAGTCCAGCAATAGGAAGAGGCAGGGAGTCTTCAAAGTCTTCGCTGACTACAGAAATTCCGCCCTTGTCATCAATTACCTTATTGACAGCACGCGCCATCATTTCAGAGTCATACCCTACAACGATTATATTATGCGAGTCATGAGCAACTGATGAGGCAATGGCACCTTTCTTAAGTCCAAAACCCTTGATGAATGCATTGGCAACGGTATTTCCACCATAACGCTCAACAACAGATATCTTTAAGACATCCCGGAAAATATCCGGCTGGACAATGCCATCTTTGACATATAACCTTGCAGTAGTCTTTTTGGTCAACAAATCCCCGTCGAAGCACTCAATTACATTGACTTCACATTCGTCGCCGTCATAGTGTATGTCAAAATCGCCGGCGGTCTTTTTGGAAGCATTGATTGTGTTTTTAGCTTCGATTTCAGGAACATCAAAGAGGACATTCTCCCCGTCAAATACGCACTGCCCTGCGATATATGTCTCCAGGATATTACAGTCATATATGCTATCGACAATCACATAATCCGCCCTTGCGCCAGGCACAATGGCTCCGCAATTCAGGTTATAGTGATATGCAGGGTTGATTGTCACCATGTTTATGGCCTTCAGGATATCAATTCCCAAATCAACTGCCTTTTTGATTGACAAATCAAGATGACCTTTAATCAAATCATTGGGATGCTTATCGTCGCTGACAATAAAATCAAATAGCGGAGAATATACCCCCCTCTCGAATATGTCTCTGAAAAGAAGGTTCATCGGCCCCGCATTTTCCACAGCGGAACTGCCTTCCTCTATATTGAATAGGCCTTCCATGTCCATGGCGGATGAACCGTCACGGACCATAATCTTCATGCCCTTTATCTTTTTTTCTAGAGCCTCAAGGATATTGCTGCATTCATGGTCTGTGCTTATGCCATATGAAAGGTACTTGTCCAATTCTTCCCGGGAAAGCAATGGCGCATGGCCGTCAATCGGCTTTCCATATTTTTTGGCCATCTCCAATTTACGTATTACCTCTTCATCGCCATTGATGACACCAGGGAAATTCATCATTTCACCCAATGCCACAATTTCATCCTTTTTAAGCAGATATTCAATATCGGACGAATCTATAACGGCACCGGAAGTCTCAAATGGAGTGGCGGGCACGCAGGAAGGTGCAGTGAAAAAGAAATTGAATGGAACCTGGCTTGCATTCTCAATCATCGCTTCGACACCCTCAATTCCCAAGACATTGGCAATCTCGTGAGGGTCGCAGACAACTGAAGTGGTGCCGTGGCGCACTGCAATCTTTGCAAACTGTGCAGGAGTGACCATGCTGCTTTCAATGTGAATATGGGAATCAATGAAACCTGGCATCATCAATCCGCGATAATCAAGCAGGGCGCCTTCATCAATCGTGACTGGAGTGACCTCCTTAAACAGGCCGTTTTCTATTGTGATTCTTGCAGGATAGATGGTATCGGAAAGCACATCGAAAATGAAGGCCGTGAATGACATGCTATTCCTCCATCAGGGTCTGGTAGAGAAGCGGCAGGAATGAACCTATATCGGTTACGATGCCCACAACCTGTGCGCTGCCCCTGTCGGACAGTTTTGTAACGGTTGAAGGATTTATGTCAACGCATATTGTCTTTACCCTTGAAGGAAGCATATTGCCCGTAGCGATTGAATGAAGCATTGTGGCAATCATGATTACCATGTCCAACTTCTGGGCATATTTCCTCATTTCCTTTTGGGAAACAACAGTGTCGGTAATCACGTCAGGAAGAGGCCCGTCGTCACGGATGGAACCTGCCAGGACATAGGGAACATCATTTTTTATGCACTCATACATTATTCCGCCGGTCAGAGTGCCGTCTTCAACGGCCTGGCGTATGGATCCGGAGCGGTTAATCTTGTTTATGGTCCTCATGTGATGGGTATGTCCGTGGGCAACTATCTTTCCGGTTTCGACCTCGATACCCAGTGAAGTGCCGTAGATGTTTGACTCCATGTCATGGGTGGCCAGCGCATTTCCGGCCATTATGACATCGATGTATCCTTCCCTGACTAAAGCGGCCAGGTACTTTCCCGAACCTGTGTGGACAATTGCAGGACCCCCCACAATACCAATCTTACCGCCTTTTGCCTTGATTTCCTTCATTTCATCAGCAATTCCCCTGATGATATTCATCAACGGCTTTTCGGAAGACACGTCACTGCTCATGAACTCAAATATCTGCTGCTCATCCCTTGACCTGTTAGGTGGCGTGACCTTGACGCCGTCAAGTCCGACGACAATCTTGTCGCCCGCCTTGATGTCAGCAATAGGCTTGACGCTGGCCCTCTTGTTTTCCTCGTCAACAACGACCAGACAGTCCATTTCAATGTCCTCGACAGGTATCCAGTCACCGTCATAATAGATGTGAGTCACATGATTGGATGATGAATAAAAACCTTCCGGAGCGACTTTGTCCTTTTCCGATGCAACTAGATTGACTTCCTTGATTTCATCGATTGATGCACCGAGTACAGACAGTTCATCCAGGATGGAATCCAACAATTCGGGAGAATCAGCTGAGACTTCGATTTTAGCCCAACTAGGATCGGATTTTTTTCGTCCAATATCAATATCCAATATGTTAAATTCTCCTCCCTTATCCATGATAATGCCCATTGTCCTTGTCAGAATCAATGAATCTTATTTATTAATATAATAATTATATTTTTGGTGATATTTAATGATATTGTTATGGTTGAAAAAAGAAAAAAATAGGATTAAAAAAATTATTCCATATTGCTTTGGATAACTTTACCAATAAATCCTCCAAACAAGCCCAATATAATAAAAATAGGTATTGTAAAAACAGTTAACATTGTAAAACTACATATCAATCCTACAATTGCACCATAAATCAATGCATATTTTGTTGAGTTATTGGTTGAAAATCCAGAAATGGCTGAACCGGCTATTATGCCAAACAGACCCATGATAAAACAAGCAACAGCAGAAGAGACTGCAGTGGCAAAAAACACGCCGGTGGCGGGCATTCCCCCGTCAGACAAAACGACAGGATTTACTCCCAAAATGTAAGCCATGGCAAGGAATGTGGGTAATGCCTGCGGCGATTTCTGTCTTAAAATCAGTCCCATTTTCACTTAATTTGAAAAAACTGTCCAACATATACCCCCTCAGAAAAACTTAAATTCCCATGGAATTATCTTTAAAAAGAAGAGGCATTAAAACTATCTAAAATTTTTTACATCAATCATTCAATCAATGTAAGGAAATCATATATGATTTTCGCCGCAACGACTGCAGTATTGTCCCCTAGCCTGTCAGCCGCAGTCTCGACAACATCAAGCCCCACAACATTCTTATGGGCCAATGTCTGAATGATTGTTTCGATTTCAGAAATGAACAGTCCGCCGGGAGTAGGATTGCCTACGCTCGGGGCGATGGACGGGTCAACGACATCCATGTCTATTGAGATGTAGATGGGTCCGTCGATATTTATAAGATAATACTCGAGGGCATCCATATGCTTGTGGACATCCTTGTTCTTGAATGTCTGGATATTATAGGTTGACTTTACGAATTCCTCCTCATCGGCTGAAGAGGATCTGATTCCAATCTGGACCAAATCGGCACCCATTTCATGGGCCCTTCTCATTACGGTTGCATGGGAGTGCCTTTCCCCCATAAAATCAAAGGCCAAATCCCTGTGGGCATCCAAATGGATTACAGTCAATCTTCCATACTTATCGGTCAATGCCTTGACGGATCCGATGGAAGCGGAATGCTCGCCGCCGATAATTATCGGCTTGATATTCATATCCAAAAGTTCATTGACAGTGTTTTCAATTATTCCACAGGTTGTTGAACAGTTTCCGGGAACGACATTGATATCCCCGAAATCATAAAAAGTAGTTGTCAGATCTTTATTAAAAACAGTATTGTATTTTTCAAAGCCGAATGAAGCCTCTCGAACAACAATCGGCCCTAAACGTGAACCGGAGTGATAAGAAGTAGTGCTGTCAAATGGAACTCCGATTATCCCAAATGAATCCTCAATTATTTCATCATTTTCTCTTGAAAATGCAAATTTCCATGGTTCATAAGTATTTAACAGCATAATTAACCTTTTAAAAAGGAAAATAAGTAAGAGAACCTATGATCCTCTGGTCCTCATAATTTTCATATTTCCCATAGCGACAATGTATTCTACTTCAATACCTTCGACGATTGCGTCTTTCAAGTCTTCAGGCATTGGCAAGTCGATAGTATCGTAGTTTTCCATATCCATAATCTGTACGTTGTCGCCTTGGATGGAAATTACTTGTCCTAATCTTTTGTCGATGATAGGAATATCCACTTTGTTATCTACAGGTTTTACTAAGCTTCTCTTTTGATTGTCGAAAATTCCGACTGCTTCGATTCTTGCTTTTGCAGCTCCGTGCTTACCAGGGGATGAAGTGGTGTAACTGATGATTTTACAGGCTTCTCCTCCTAAAACGATATATTTTCCAACTTTTAATGTTTTAATTTCTACAACTTTTGTTGACATTAATTTTCCTCCATTTTTTTAAAAAACCGGTTTTTAATCTTATAATAAGGAATATTATTAGATTAATAATAACTATCTTTTCCATTTTATATAAAGTATTCGTTCAAACCTACCTAAAAAAATATATTCCCAAAAATTTGGAATTAAATATAAAACTTTAGTTTATTTAAATATGTTAAATGACATAATAAGAAGTAGTGATAACATGAGAATAGCAATCGTATCCGGAAGTGATGAAGGACCTACAAAACTGAACGCCTTTGACAATGCGCTGACCAAAGCCGGAATTGGAGATGTGAACCTGATAAAGGTATCAAGCATGCTTGCAGGCAATGCCGAAATCAAGGAGTTGCCGAAGCTGAAATCCGGAGCAATGGTGAACTGCGTTCTGTCAGAAGTCACCTCAGACAATCCTGGAGACGAAATTACGGCTGTCGTTGCAGTGGCCATCGGAGACAAACTGGGCTGTGTTGTTGAAACGAGCGGAATCAACAGGCCAAGCGATGAGATAACAGAGAAAGCCAAGAAAATGGTGAGATACATGATGGACAAACGCGGAGTTGACATAAAGGAACTGATAGTGGAATGTTCAACCGCAAAAGTCAAAAGCATCACATCAGCCGTTTCATCAGTCGTTTATCTGAATGACGATATCGTGGAGGAATAAGATATGGATGACAAGACACGAAAGATTGCCAGAAGATTGGCGAACAAGATAATCAAGGAAGTCGGACCTGCAGTCAGAGAATATGCCGGAACAGATCTGGCCGGCGCAGAGGTGAAGACCGGCGCCGACGGGACTCCAACATCCTTCATAGACCAGATAGCAGAAGAAAAAATCGTCACTATCTTAAAAAATGCAAACGTTTATTCTTATTTAGTTAGTGAAGAGATTGGAGAAGTGAAACTGGGAAAGGGAAAGAAAAGAATGGTCAACCTGACCCAGGAGTTGAAGCGAACCGACATAGCGGAGGATGAAATCCCAAAATTCATATTCCTGATTGATCCTGTTGACGGAACCACCAATGCCATAAAGGAGATTCCGGCTTATGCAATCTCAATTGCAGTCGCCGATGTGAATCAGGGACGCATTGCAACAATTAATGATGTTGAGCTTGGTTTTCTGTTAAATCTGGCAAACGGTAACTTCTTTGAAGCCGAAAAGGGAAAAGGATGCCTTCTAAACAATGAAAAGGTCCATCCGAGCAATGTCATTAAAGTCAATCAGATGACCCTTGGAGGATTTACCAAATCCGGAACCTCAGAGGCATCAAAGCTGGTCGACAATGCACGCCGAATGAGGTCACTTGGAAGCGTAGTTCTGGAGCTTTCCTATGTTGCAAGCGGAAAATATGACGCATTCATTGATTTGAGGGGAAGCAGAATAATCGACATTGCAGCCGGAAAGCTGATACTTGAAGAAGCCGGAGGAATCATAACCGACAAGTACGGCCAGAAGCTCAACAACGTATTGAGCATCTATGAAAAGTCGGTCGTCGTTGCCGCCAACAATGAGATAATGCACAAACAGATGATTGACATACTCAACGACAACGAGGCAGACATTATCGGAAAGATTGGAGTAATATCAAGAATCGACCAGACACAGCCAATAGTATTTGCCGCAAGGATAATCGATTACCTGTTTACAAACGGCCGTGAAGTGATTATAGACAAGCAGCTGGTGC
This sequence comes from uncultured Methanobrevibacter sp., assembly GCA_902764015.1. Classification (GTDB taxonomy): domain Archaea; phylum Methanobacteriota; class Methanobacteria; order Methanobacteriales; family Methanobacteriaceae; genus Methanocatella. The sequence continues at coordinate 39,328 of CACWUH010000005.1, forward strand.
ATGAACTGGTCAAGCTGAAGGAAAATCCTAATCTGGATGAGATAATTCAGCAAACCAAAGATGATTATCCGGAAATTGCTCCGATGCTTGATGACATCAACTTCAACATAGACTACGAAAAGATATCCCAAAGCCTCTTTGACTTCGACTGCGACATGGCAATAATTTTAGGAGGAGACGGAACCCTTTTAAGAGCCCACAACAAGATGCACAATAACATTCCACTTTTTGGAATCAACATGGGCACCGTAGGATTTTTAACGGAAATCGAGGTCAAGCATACCTTCGAGGCATTGGACGAAATCATGAAAGGGGAATACTACAAGGAAAAAAGGACAAGGCTTTTGGTATCCCACGAAAACCACAATTTCAAGGCCATGAACGAGGTCGTGGTGATGACCGACAAGCCGGCGAAGATGCTCCATTTCCAGATACTTGTTGATGGGGAAATCATCGAGGAGGTCAGGGCCGACGGACTGATCATCTCAACGCCGAGCGGATCCACTGCATATTCCATGTCCGCCGGAGGACCTATTGTAGACCCTAAGGTTGCCGGATTTATCATTAACCCTATTTGCCCATACAAGCTTGGGGCAAGGCCGTTTGTCGTATCCGACAACAGTGAAATCACCGTTAAACTGCTCAAGAAAGGCAAGAATGCGGTATTCGTTATGGACGGTCAGATCAATGAGGAAGCAAAATACGAAGAGGAAATCAAGTTCAAGAAATCGCCTAAAGATGCGCTTTTCATCAGGACCTCTACAAAATACTTCTATGAAAAGGTTAAGGACAAACTGAATGAAGGCGGAATAGACAAGCCATCATAGGTGCGACAATGAACAATCTTGTAATCGATTTGACCCATGGAGGAGTGAAAATAGCCATCAGCCTGGCCAAAAAGGGCAGAAATGTCCTTGCCTATGACATATACTCCACATTGAAGGGCATCGACGCAAAGATGCTCGAGGTATATTGCGTTGAATTGATTCAACTCGAGCAATTGGCTGATTTTAGGGGAGACATGAACGTAATCTATCCAATCCATATGCCTTTGTCCTTTGATGAAATAGAATCATTCAATCCCAATCTGAACTACACATTCCAGAGCCATCATGAAATCATCGCAGAACTTCTTGAGGATTGGGCAGAGGACATCCCAAAGGTCGAAGTGACAGGAGTGAAGGGAAAGACAACCTCAGTTTTTATGCTTAAAGAGATACTCATTGATGATAATCCTTTGATATTGTCCAGCCTTGGAGCCTTGCTGTATGAGGATGGAAAGGAGATTGTCCTGAAAAAGGACATTTCAATCGCTCCGGCAAACATCAAGGAAACAGTCGATTTGGCCTATAAGATAGCAAATCCGATTTGCAAGATAGCAGATGGGGTTGTCGTGAGCGAAAACCTGAGAAAATATGGCTCCGCAATCTTTGAATCATCATTGGGCGTGAGTGGAATTGGAGATGTAGGGCTTTTATTGAACATTGCTGAAGACTACCCGATTGCAAAAGGCCGAAGCAGTGCAAGCAAGGCCAAAAGGCAGGTATTCAGATGCAAATGCGTGTGCATCCAAAAGGAAGCCCTTGACGATTACTACAGCGATGTCAAACATGACAGAATCAATACCTTTTCACTGACCGATTCGGCATCAAGCCTCTTTGTTGAAAATGTCGAATACAACCTAGACCAAACCAGTTTGGAAATTGCATACAATAATGTTAAAACAGTCAATGACAACTCTGTTTCAGGAAAACTCAATCTAAAGACATTTGCACCAGGACCTCACCATGTAAGCAATGTTCTGGGAGTGGTGTTGACCTGCCTCAGCCTAGAGATTGACACGGACAGGATAATAAATGGCCTCAACAACTACAAGGGCATACCCGGCAGGACCACCAAAAGGACAGTTGAAAACTCCATCATAATTGAAGAAATCAATCCAGGATTGAATACGCAGGCCATAAAGGAATCAATTAACATGATTCAAAATTTAGAAGACTATTACCTCTCAATTGGTGGGGACTATGGAATCACCTGTGAAGAAATAGATGAAGAAAAGCTGGCAAATTTCCTAAACACATTGAACACTGAAATCATTTTAACCGGCGATTTGGGACTGTCAATTGAGAAGAAACTAACTAAAAAAACTACTTATTTTAAAGATTATCGAGAGGTCTATGAGCTGGCTTTAAAAAACCACAAGAACCTTCTTTTCATTTACCGGTCGGATTACCGCAAAGTTTCACAAAGATGATTTTTTTCAAAAAATTGAAACATTTAATATATATTAATTCTAAAAGTTAATAATGTAACAAAATCTTATAAGCAATGCTTATAAAATCAAATTTTTAAAATGGAGATAATTAATGATTGTAGGAACACGCGGTAGTAAATTGGCTTTGGCACAAACAAACCAGGTATGTGCCGATTTATCTAAAATAACCGGAGAATCTATTGACGTTGAAATTATTAAAACAAAAGGAGATAAGATTACCACATCCCAATTATACAATATGGATTCAAAGGGTCTCTTTACCAAGGAACTGGACATAGCTCTTTTGGAAGAGGAAGTTGACTTTACCGTGCACAGCTTTAAGGATTTGCCTACCGAGCTGGATGAGGATCTGGAAGTTGTTGCCGTTCCCAAACGTGAATCTCCTAATGAAGTGCTGATTTCCAAAAAGGACTGGGACGATTTGGGTCCGGGCTCAAAGCTTGGAACAAGCAGCCTTAGAAGAGAAGCCTTCTGTAATCATTACAATAAGGAATTCGAACTCAAGCCTATCCGGGGAAACATTGAAACCAGGATTCAAAAGGCACTGGAAAGCGATTTGGACGCCACCATAATGGCTCAGGCAGGCCTGAAAAGGTTGAATCTGACACAATACATAAAAAATGTATTTCCACTGGATTACATTACCCCTCCCGCCGGACAGGGGGCACTTGCAATCATTACCCGAAAGGATAGTGAAATAAAGGACAAGATTTCCAAACTGAATGATTACATTTCAATGCAGGAAGTTCTTGCTGAAAAGAAAGTGCTGGAGGAACTCGGCGTCGGCTGCCAATGGCCAATCGGTTCAATAGCACAGATGAAAAATGACAAATTTAACATTTACTCAATATTATTGACAAAAGAAGGAGAAATCCTTAAAGAGCAAAGTGAAAAGGGATCCGTCAAAGATGCGGTTGAACTTGGCAGACGCATCGGAAAGATTTTCACAGATTATGTTTAAACGGAGGAATTAAATTGAAAACTATTAACGTAGGAGTTGTCGGAGTAGGTGCGATGGGTGAAAACCACGTTCGTGTCTACCACAAAATGGAAGAAGCGAATTTGGTCGCTGTAAGTGACGTGAGCGAAAGAGCACTTAAGAAAATCGAAAAGAAATATGGCGCCAAAGGATTTACGGAGTACAGTGATTTATTAGAAAATCCCGAAATAGAAGCGGTAAGCGTATGTGTGCCAACCACATTCCACCATGCAGTGGTAATGGAAGCCATCAAAAACGGCAAGCATGTTCTTGTTGAAAAGCCAATCGCATTCACTGTAGAGGAAGCTGAAGAAATGATTGCAGCCGCAAAAGAGGCAGGAGTCATGCTCGCAACAGGACATGTTGAAAGATTCAATCCCGCTGTCCAAAAGGCTAAAGAGCTTATTGATGACGGAGTGATTGGCGATGTCGTATCCGCATTTGCAAAAAGGGTAGGGCCACTCCCACCAAGAATCAAGGACGTTGGTGTTTCAATAGACTTGGCCATTCACGATTTAGACATTATGAATTATTTATTCGAAGAGGACATCACTCAGGTCTACGGTTCAATGAACTGCAGCTTCGATGACAGCGAATTTGAGGACCATGCCGAAATCATGGTAAACTTCGACAACGAATCAACTGGAATCATTGAGGTAAACTGGCTGACCCCATACAAGCGTAGGGAACTGGAGCTTACAGGAACTGCAGGAATCATATCCGTAGATTACATCAAGCAAAGCATTGAAGTATATGGTAAATTTGCACAGGACATTCAAATCAAACATGAAGAACCGCTCAAAAGCGAATTGAACTCATTCGTACATTCAGTGATGAACGATGAAGAGCCCGAAATTACTGGTGAAGACGGACTTAAGGCTCTCAAAATGGTTATTGCTGCAAACAGATCCTCCAAAGAACATAAACCAATTAGTTTTGAAGAACTCAAATAGGTGATAGCGTGAAACAAAAATTAATTCAAAAGGCTCAAGAACTAAGACAACACGGTTTTACAACCGGTGAAATAGCTGATGAACTGAACGTTAGTATGGATACCGCCAGATGGCTGACTCTCCAAAAGACAACAGAGGCAAAGGCTGAAGCACCAGTTGACTTTGCCATCAATTGGAAAAGCATCGGTGGAAATTCAACCCGTTTAAATTATGTTTCAGGCGCTTTGAGTGATATGGCACTATCACATGGTGATGCCGATACCGTAGTCGGCATTGCAGTCAGCGGCATTCCATTTGCAACAGTGATGGCTGATTTAATGGAAGACATGAGCGGAGAGGATACCTCCCTGGCAATTTTCCACCCTCACAAGCACAGGAAGGATGCTGATGAAAGCAATGACGAAGGTACAATCAGTACCAACTTCGGAACCGTCGAAGGAAAGAAAGTCGTCATTGTGGATGACGTAATCACAAGCGGAAAAACGGCAAAAGAGGTAATCCACACCGTCAAGGACCTTGGCGGAGAACCTACTTGCGTTACCGTACTGATTGATAAGGCAGGCCTTTCCGAAATCGAAGGCGTACCTGTCGAATCATTGATTAAAGTTAGTAGATTATAATCTACTAGCACCTTATTATTTTTTTAACACCAAAAACCATCGGCGAAAAGATTTAATACAGACATTAACACAAGTTAAATACAAGAGGTGATAATGTGTTTATAACAATTATTGCATTCAACAAGTTTCACGGCTCAAAACCCCTGAAATTGAACGGAATAGTCAAACTGGTCAAAGAGCCAGACAACAAATACGATGCAGAAGCCATAGCCTGTGAGATGAGATACTTTGGAAAAATAGGATATGTGGCAAACAGCGTGAGTTCAGTTGTCAAGGGATGCATGAGCTCCGGAAGGATATACGACAAGATTGATGACGAATACTTCGCCCGAATCAAATTCATAACAGACAATTTGGCAATAGCAAAGATATTGTCATCCGATGAATTCGTCGCTGAAATCGAAAACCCTGAAAGTGACGTGCATTATCTGAGTGAAAACCCTGCCGAATTGGATATTGAATACATCAAGAAACATTACTCATAGGGATGATGGAAATGATGAGTCTTGGAAAGGATATTGAACTTTTAAAGCCACAGGTTCACGAAAACCTGGCAATAATTCCATTGAAAACTGAAAAATCATACATTGACATACTGACCCTTAAAAAAGGCCTTGAACTGGAACTGGTCGAAGTCAAGGAATGTGAAACCTCTACAGTCAACACCCTAATCGTCAAGAACAATGCCGTGACCCCACTGATTTTGATAGATGGCGAGGAGGTTGTTGGAGGAGATCAGAACCGAATTGTAAATTCGACAATCCTTGTTGAAGCCAAAAGCGAGATGAAGATACCGGTAAGCTGCACCGAAAAGGGAAGGTGGGCATACAAAAGCGAATTCAAGCAATCGGACTATATTGCCAACTTCAACACCAGAAGGGCAAAGGAACATGCCTCAAGAACCCATAAGCATTATCAGGACGTCATCTGGTCATCGATCAGCAGCCTGGAAGTTGAAAACCACTATGCATCTCCAACATGCGCCATGGAAGAGAGCTACGAAAACCTTAAAATCGACCACGGCAAAATAATCAAGGAGTTCAACATCGAAAGCGGTCAAAACGGTGTGCTGATTATTGTAAACGGTGAAGTCAAAGGATTCGAACTGTTCCTGAACCCTGAAATCTACAGGGAATTTCACGAAAAAATATTGAAAAGCTATCTTATCGATTCAAAAATCGACGATAAGACATTTGCAGTCAACATTGACACCGCAAGAGATGTCATTCAAAAGGCGTTCGCCACCACATTCGAAAAAAGGGACAACATTGGCCTTGAAGAGGCATTCGAATTTGAAAACGATGACGGAATCGGAACACTATATTCCTTTAAGGAGAATATAATACATTTGTCCTACTTTACAAAGATGGAAAACACATTTGATGATGAATTCAATGAGGATATAAGCCTAAAAACGGATATTTAACTCATCCATCATTCTTTTGATCTTAAAGTCAAGGTCATTGATGTTGGAATCTATTTTCTGCTTTTCGACGAACACATCATTCAGGGTAATGAACTCCCCTTCAAAGGTATCCACATAACGGGAAACGGACATGTTGAATTCATTGTTCATTATCTCATCGATCGAAACCCGATTGGAGAATTTTGGCAGTGTCAGCCTATTGAGAAATACGTTTTCCATTTTGGCCATTGTCCGGCTATCCAGAATGAGATTTTTCCTTAATAGTCCAGGATATGGCCGGCCGCTTTTTTGGGTTTCATAATCTGCAGACATGTCAATGAACAGGATGTCCTCATCAATTCTGTTTTTCTTGAACACGATGACCACTTCAGGCCTTGAACGGACAATCTCATTGGGGATGCGGATGATTGCGTCTATGTAGTTTTTCTCAAAGGCAAGGTATCTTCTAAGGATTTCCAGCGAATTCTTGAAGAGGAAGTTTTCGGAAATGCTGATTGCCATTATTCCGTCATCCTTCAGGGAATCCACAAGGTTGATTAAAAACAGAAACTCACTGTCCTTGAGTGATTCATACTGCCCCACAAAATCATCATTGAAGTCGTTCTTGATGTCAATCTTTTCAACAAGGTTTTCCAAAGCCCTATTCAGTTCGCTGTCCTGCTTGAAGGAATCCCCATCCATGTTGAAGTTGTTCAAAAGCAGACTTTCAAGCTCGTTGCGCTTGCTTCTTTTTGCAATTTCCCTGCTTTGGGTTACATTGGAGGAATAATAGTTCTTTATGGCAATAGGAATCCTTGACAGGATCACATCGAATGAAGCGCCGTTGATATCGATTGATTCCAGGGCATCCTCAGGCTTTAGGAATACGTCATTGAATGGAAAGTTGTTTATGAAGAGCCTGACCATAGTGTAGAAATAATTCAGTTTTTTCGAATCCTTGCCGTAGCAGTACTTCAGATTATAGCCGACGGCCTCATACAATTTCATTAGGGATGCACCATCCTTCATGAACGGATCATAGGCACTGTTGATGGTCTTTTTCTCGGACAAAACTATTCTTGTAAGAATTTGAGTAATGAATTGAGGATTTGAATCTATATGCATCAAATTTGATGCCGAAATTACATCAAACACTTCACTGAACGAAAAATCCGAATCCAAAACGTCCAATTGTGAAATCAGCTTGATTGTCTCGCAGATTACATGGGTCTCTTCGCTTGAGAATGCAAAGGTGTCTATTTCATTGTCGATTGTTGAAAAAAGATAATCAAAATAATCCGGATTATGGTATTCGGAACTGAATATGATATTTTCAGGAAATACCTTCAGAAAATCCGGCAGAAACCTCGGTTTGGAGTAGTTGTTGCTGACGACCTCCTCAATGAAGGCTTCGGAACTTTTGATATAAAAGCCGTTGAGCTTGAGCGAATCGAATACCAGCTGGTCCTGACAGAGGCGGTTTTTATAGGCCTCATCGATTGTAAGCTCCTTGTCCTTCAATTCAATCAGCAGAAAATCCCTTACGGTATCCGAGCAGTATTTGTATAGGCAGGTGTACATGATGATGTAGTCCGTTTGCGGAGGCATTTCTGATTTTCTTGATATGGACATTATCCTTCTTAGAATTGAGGAGTTTATGGATTTCTTCCTTTTCATTTGACATCACCCCACAGGTCATTAAGTATCGCTTCCTTTAGATGCCTATCATATTCCACCTGGCGGAGATCCTCGAAAATCTTGTCGTTTATGGTGTTGAGAAGTTCACCGTACTTCTTTTGTGTTTCAAAATCCGGAACTATAAGTTTAAGCTGCTTTATTTCCTTCAGGGATGTGTGAGGCATTTTACCGCTGCCGCCAAGTTCATGAAGCTGCTTTTTGACATGGGCATTAGTGAGAAGATGTGCGATGAATTCAGGATCAAAGCATTTCTTAAGCCTTATTATTGCTATCCTATCGCTTATCACAAGTTTTTCCTCATGCACACAAACAACGTCATAAGGGTGTGTCATCTTCATCAAAACATCGTTTTCATGCGTGAAATATCTTTCCTTAATGTCACTTTTTAGAGATACCTCTTCAAAATCAGATAGTTCTCCATCCCCTTTTATGGATCTTTGAACAATGATTTTGAAGTCATCTCCGTTTTCATCCAGGTAACGTCTATATGACAAGCCGGATAATATTTCGGCCATGTCATCAAGTATCATCTTTTTCATGATTATCCCTTTCAGAGAAAGTTGTTTTTTAAATGGTGGTTGAATGAGCATTAGTTTCGGTGGTGAGCCAAAACTAAGCTATTGGTAAAGGCCTGCCACATCATCTAGCAGCGGTGTTTCATCAGGGATTTCTGATGGATCGATTTTTTCGGCAGAAACTCCACCGATAACACCTACACTTTGAATGTTATCCTTTAAAACTGCGGTTGAAGTGATTCCAGGACCCTGTGGAGATAGAACAAACAAATCAAGAAATGTTTCGTCTTCCCCAACGATGAATGCAGGTTCAATCGCTTCGGCAGATTTTGTCTGAACTTTGATTAAGATGTGCTTAGCTTCGTTTTCTTCTTCAATACCAATCTCTTTTCTAATGGTTTCGTCTAAATCTTTAACCTTTTCGCTCCAATTAATTTTTGAGTTCATATTATTACCTCTTTATTCTTTTATAATGCACCTTAAAATACAATGGTGTGATTTTTTAGTAACAGTCAATGCATTTTTCAGAAAGTTATGCACTTTCTAATAATACATTGGTTTTCATAGTATATAAACTTAACTGTATAATCCATATTTTTCAAAAAATTACAGTTGTTAAGTTGTAAATTAATATCTATTTTAGGACATATATAAAGTTTCTTGTATTTTTTGAGAAAATGCATAAAAGTGCAAAATCACATTTGTGAAGATGCAAAAAAATTCAAAATGAAATGCTGCGAAATGCCAATAGAATTGAAAAACAGCCGACATTTCCCAACTATTCGTGAGATAAACTGATTAAAAATAATATTGCAATTGAATATAATATTAAGTATAATTTTTAAAAAAAATAGAGATGCTGAGACAGTTATGCCTCAGATTTTTTCTTTTTGTCCTTTTTGTCGACGATGACCAACTTTTCTTCCTCTTCGTCAACCTCCATGACAATAGGGTCCTCTTCAAGAGCTCCAGGATCCTTTTCGACACATTCCTTGATTTTAGCATTGATTGCTCCAGTATCTTCGGTATCGATTAAATCAATAATCTCCAATTGCTGCTGGAATCTTTCAATACCCTCGAGAGGAACGTTTTCAACAAATGGAATCGCTCCGGTGGCTCCGATAATTTTCTTCTTATCTGGATCGGCACCGTTATCGTACAATGCCTGAATGCTTTGACCGGTAATGTGGCCCTGCACCTCTGCACCAGCCAAAATCAGGAATCTGATATTCGGATTTGATATTATGTTTGCTACCACCTTTTCAATGCCCAAGTTTTCTGTTTTGCACGGTCCTGCAATAGCCGCTCCGGACAATTCGGCTTCAATGTGGGAAGCAAGAGTGGTTACTGCAACCGGACTTTCTGGATCTCCTACAATATAGTCGCCGCTGATTACAGGCCAACCGTCTGCAGGAGCTTTTTTATCAACCATGATTGATTCCTCCTATAATATACTTGTGATTATATCTGAAAAGATATTTAAATATTTTTGTCAGTAATACAATTCGGAAGGCTTTCCTATATATTCGAAATCGTCCTTGTTTTTCAGGTACTTGACACCGATGACCTTGCCGTCGGGAAACTTGGTGACGACGCTCATGCCATCGTTGACATCAATTACTATCAGTTTGGTGTTTTTTTCGCCCGCTGCCTCAATTTTAATGATTTCATCATTTTCCAACAGATTGGCATCCTCAAAATCGTTGCTGATGTCGGTAGAATACCAGTGCTGAGGCAGTTTTACCCTAATGTCTAAATCATCCAACAAATCTTTAACATGCATTTTGATAACCTCAATTAAAAGTTAACCCGAAACATTAATAAAGATTTTGTAACTTCTCAAGGGTGTTAAGTGGCTAAACCAGGAAATGGATTTTTGTTTTGTCAATATCTGCCAGGTCATGTGCCGGAGGAATGTCGTCTGAATGACCCAGAGCCATGATGCCCACAATCCTGTAGTGGTCATCAATCTTCAGGATATCCCTGACGAGCTCTTCGGAATCCCTTCCATCCTTAAATCTCAAGTGAATCTGAACCCAGCAGCTTCCAAGACCCAGCTCGGTGGCCATCAGGTGCATATAAGTCAGGGCAATTGATGAATCCTCAATCCATGTATCAGCAACCAGGGCATCCGCAACCACAACAATCGCCTTGTCTGCACCTTCAATCAAGGCAGCACCATGATCCTTAGAATTCGCCAATTCCACCAAGGTTTCCTTTCTCTCGACAACCATGAAATTGCATGGCTTGCGGTTCATGCTGGTCGGCGCAAGAAGTGCTGCATGCAATATGCTGTCCAGTTCATCCTTTGTTACCGGTTCGTCATTGAATTTCCTTGTGCTTCTTCTTTCAAGCATAATATCCATAAGTTTCATGATAATCTTTTTAGAAAACTAGATAATTATATGTTGTGATGTAGATACATGAAATAATATTTTTCACAAAATAAAGAAGTTGTTAGAAAATTGAAAGAAGATTGAATCAAACAATAAAGTATTGACAACACACCTATTTTAATCAATGGCCACATTAATTAAATGGCTAGAAAAAACTTGGGAAAAATCAGAAAAAATGTTGTGGCAAAAAACATCATATATAAAAAAATTTCGAAGATGCGGCAGCGCAACTCCGAAACTGTTCTTTTTCACGACTTGTTAATCAGTCACTTATTAATTATAAAATTCATCACTTATAAAATAATGCATTTCAAAATCAAATTTTACATCACAAAATCAATATTGACATCACCTTAAAACCATTATAAGTTGACTGCAATATTGCAATCAGTCCATACATACATTTAAAAGCGATTAAATCAATAACAAGTAATTACAAAAAGGATTGGTGAAAAATATGCAAGATAAAAGCAATATTGACTTTGAAAATATAAGGCGAATGAATGAGATTGCAGAAGTCTATGAGATTACCGGACAGGATAAAAAAGCCGAAAGATACCACAAAAACATCATAAAGCTCTGCGACAGACATCCTAAAAACGAAAGACTGCTTCAATGCAAAATACACTCCCTGAATCATCTAAAAAAACCCTATAAATCCCTTGAAACGACAAATGAGCTGCTGAACATGAATCCCCATAACATGATGGCGCTGTTCAACATCATAAAGTATCTCAAGGAGGAATCACATGTTTAGGAGAAATTCTCTAGAAAGGACCGTCGAAAAGGCGGAGAAGTACTTCAACAAGGGGCAGATGTACAAGGCAAGGAACATGTATCTGAAGGCGCTTGCACAGGATCCGAACAACATCAGAATCCTGAACAACCTTGCCTTCATATACCATGTACTTGGAGACAATGAAAAATCAAGAGGATACAATGAGATACTTCTTAAGGAATGCGACGAGATCCTCAAGCATGAAAAGGACAAGGAGGCCCTCATTTTAAAGATACCTGCATTGGTCTGCCTCGAAAGAACCGAAGAGGTGATAGGCGTTATCGATGAAATATTGGAAATCGATTCCGAAGACATGAATGCAATATTTCAGAAATCCCACTATCTCGAACAGGGCGGAGAGCACGAAAAGGCGCTGGACTGCCTTGAAAAGATATTGAAAAAGCACCCATATCACATCACAACCCTGCTTTCCAAAGGAAGGAATCTCGTGGAACTTGGGAGATTCAAGGAGGCCGAGGAATGCTACAATCTCGTATTTGAAATCGAACCCAAAAACAAGACGGCAATCATCCTGAAATCAGAACTTCTAAAAAAGAGACATGGCATTTCATTAACATCCCATGACATGATGCTGAAGGCCGTCGAAAGCTTCGAGATGGAAAACTTCAAGGCATCAAGGGACTACTTCAAAAAGGCTCTTGACATGAATTCAGAATATGATGAGATATGGTTTGCCCAAGGCGAACTCTTCATCAGGACAGGATATATCAGCGATGCAATCGAATCATTCAAAAGGGCATTCGAGATAAATCCCACAAGTGGAGGAATCGTGAAACACAAGGAGTTCTTCAAACTCCTTGATAGAATGAAAAAAATCAACACATTTCTTGGATTTGAAGAAAAAGGGTGATTTGAGTTTTTTTGAAACTCAATTATTCCATATATAGCTTGAAGCCGGTTCCAACGAACTGGGCAACGTCACGGCCGGCATCATCAGACACATTGACAATCACGATTGATGATGTGCGTCCGCTTTTGCGGCATGTGGCCTCGGCAATGAGCTTTTCTCCTTTTGGAGCGGAGAGATAATTGATGCTTACCTGTTGGGCAACGGTCAGCTGATGTATCTGATTTGACAGGACGGCAAAAGCAAAATCAGCCAATGTGAATATCACACCGCCCATGACCCCTCCATAAGCGTTCCTATGGTCATCGGTTATTTTAAGACTGCAGACCGCCTTGTCCTCTGTCAACTCATCCAATGTTATTCCTGCATTTACTGCAAACTTATCCTTATAAAAGAATTCCCTTGCACTTTCTACTGTATCATAATTAACCATAATTACACCAAATTACTATTTATCAATCATCATTATTAATTCTTCTTACAAAACTAAATCAACACCTTAAATGACTCCCAAAAGAGATAGATTGCCCCGATTATTATCAGAACAGCGAATATTTTGGGAATGTATTTTGTCCTTGATATCAGCCTCTCCAAATCTATCCTTGAAATCAGAAGGCTCAAGACAAAAAGAGTCACTCCGAAGCCCAGGCAATACAGGAATATATTGAAAACCGCATACCATCCGCTGTTGGAACTTACCAATAATGTTATGAGAGAAATAAGATATGCGCTGTAGCATGGGGCCCAGGAAACTGACGTTATGAATCCCAAGACAAATGATCCGATGATTCCATCCGTCCTTTTGGGCAGCTTCATGCTGAAGTTGAACGAATAGTCAACAAGCATCGAGATTCCGATTGCAAGAAGAACGACTGCCGAGAGAATCCGGATATAGAACATGTACTGATAAACTAAAGACGTGAAAAATCCTGTGAGAAATATTATGACCACAAAGATGCTAAGAAGACCCAAAGTGAACGACACTATTTCACTTTTCGATTTCGTCTTCAGGCTGAAAGCCACAAATATCGGTATCACAGGCAGGATGCAGGGAGACAATATCGAAATTACTCCCGTAAAGAAGGAAATCAATGGAAATATTTCCATCTAAATCTCCTTAAGTTCCTTTATGAATTCATCGCTTCCCACAAACCCGTCGATTCCGTCGATTAGCTTGCCGTTGGAATCGACAAACTTGATTATTGGAGTTCCGACAACATCGTATTTGGCGGCAAAGTCGGGATTCTTATTGACGTCCACCATCAATACGATGTAATTTCCGTTAAGCTCCTTTTGGACATCGGCATTGCTTAAGACTTGTTCCTTCAACATGTCACAATAGACGCAGCTTTCCTGATCAAAGATTATGACCACAGGCTTGCTTTCGCTTTGTGATGCATTGAATGCAGCATCAATATCCGTCGTCATGTTAAGACCCGGAACAGTGCTGTCTTCAAAATCAGCACTGTACACCGCAGACACTGCTGCAAGAAGCATGACTGCCATCAAGATTAAAACATATTTTTTCATGTGAAATAATCTAAAAATCATTAGTTATAAAGTTGTTTATTCAATTTTTTCAAAACATTCTTTCGGATTTGGAGAAATATCAAATATATGTCTGCAGACAACACATCCATATAGAACCCACTTTGAAATCAAATCAAACAAGTTCAATTCTTCAAATTTAAATTCATTGAGAGTATTATCATATATAACTAATTATTTTTTTGTTTTTTTACAAAATAATAATGCAAGTAAGCATTTACATTCGAAAAGCTTTAAATATAGCCATTTTCATACAATTAATTGTACTTTGAAGAGACTCATCAAATCAACCCATCTCTCACAGTCCAAAAGAAATAATGGTGATAACATGGATATTAAAAAAATACTTTTCGCATTGACCGTCGCAACACTTTTAGTGGGAAGCGCCTGTGCAGCAAGCGTGAACGACTTTAAAGTAGACGACACCTACAAAAGTGTATACAGCGGCGAATATTACTCAGTATACGCAAACGACAACCAAGACTCTGGAATCTTAATCTTCAAAAACGTTAATGACGATGCATAAGATGACATGGAAAACGATGACATATTGGACAATGTAATCCATCATGACAGTAGGGAATACATTACCGCAGACGATGACCTGAAACTTGACATAAACTCAGACAATACCGCAAACTTCACAGACTATGATTACGCAACCCACGGAATTTCAGAAGTAATCGAATCCGGTGGAGAACAATACATTGTGAGTGTCTGGGCAAAAGATTCAAGCAACGTAGACAATGCCAAACTACTTTCAACATTGAATGATTTCAACAAAAACAACGACGTCAAAGCAGTGGCATTCTAAATTTAAACACTTCATTATTGAATGGGAGTGAACGCTCCCATCAACATTCCCCCATATCTTTTTTTTAATCTGATTATTCTATATTGAACTCATCCTTTGATTTTATTCCAACCAGAGAGGCAAATATCGCAATTATGCAGATGACCGTGCAGATTATGCAGACAATCTGAGAGCTTTGGACAATCATCCCGGCATACTCGGAAGACAGCTTCAGGCTACCCATAATCCAGGCAAACACAAGGGTGAGCAGACCCAGGCTCATTGTCTGGCCGATTGTCCTCATGGCAGACTGGGCCGCCGATGCGTTCGGAGTCTCCTTTGGAGGAACGGAACTCATTATGGCATTAGTGTTAGGTGTTGTGAACAGCCCCATGCCTATGCCCTGCAGAACCATTGCCAGAACTATAAGGTAAATCGGAGTGTTTGCATCCAAGAATATCAAAATCAGAAGCGCCACGGTTGCAATGGACATTCCGATGGCCGCCAGTTTTTGAGGATGTATCCTGTCTGAGAGCTTTCCCGAATTTGGTGCCATAAACGCCATGATGATTGGAGTGACTATTAGGATTAGCCCAGACATCTGGGCGTTCCATCCCCTGACATACTGGAAATGGTAGTTGAGGATTGTTGTGAGTGCCGCCACCGCAAGATAGCTGCACAGTGCAGCAACATTTGATGACGTGAACTTCATGTTCCGGAACAGGTTCATGTTGAATGCAGGGGTTTGAGCCTTGGTTTCATAATATCCAAAGACAAGGAGAAGGATAAATCCTACAAGCACGCAAACTTGACCGATTGTGTTCATCAGGCTTGTGAATCCGTATATGAACAATAATATTCCTATCCCATATATGAGATAACCCAAGGCGTCAATCCTGTCATTTTCATAGGTCTTCCAATCACCAGGGATTTTCCAGACCATGAGCGCAAGGCAAATTGCAAAAAACGGAATCGTGAAGTAGAACATTGACCTCCAGCCAAAGTTATAGACCAGAAACCCGCAGATTACAGGAGACAAGGATCCTGCCAGGTAAACGCCTGTAACGGTAAATCCCAAAGCCTTACCCCTGTTTTGGGGTTTGATGGCCTGCACGACCATGGCCATGGCAGCAACATTGGAAAATGCTCCGCCTATGCCCTGAATGACCCTGAAAAACAGAAACGATTCTGTGGAAAACGAGAGGCATGCCCCAATGGATGCGAATACGAAAACCAGAACTCCCGCTATGAGAGCCTTTTTGACGCCGAACTTTCCTGAAATCTGTCCTGCGGGAAGCGTGAATACCGCCACAACCAGCAGAGCTATTGTTATTATCCAGTTCTGGACAATGTTGTTCATTGCAAACTCGCCTGCAATGGATGGCACGCCGATGACTATGCCCGCAGACAAAAAGACCGCAAAGAAGGATGTGAGAAACGATACGATCACTACCGAAGTTTCTGTGTC
Source organism: uncultured Methanobrevibacter sp. (assembly GCA_902764015.1). GTDB lineage: Archaea > Methanobacteriota > Methanobacteria > Methanobacteriales > Methanobacteriaceae > Methanocatella. Next base: position 55,624 of record CACWUH010000005.1, read on the forward strand.
AAATTTCATCATGTCCTCTCCAAATAATCTTCATTAATTAGCTGATTCTCCATAACCGTTTTCATCGAAATGCGTTTTGACCTTACAATAGAATTCATCAGCAGTAAAATCAAAATTGGTATTGAATGACTTGTAGGCCAAATTGCAATCCGTCTTGAGATTGAACCTATAATCAGGGCGCGTTTTAAAGAATTTCTCAAAGCAGATTTTAGGATTTTCCGGAAATGGAACCTCCTCAAAGGAAATCTTTTCAATTGACATTTTCATGGCGCATGAAAGAACAGTCAGCTGGATGGCAGATGCATAGGCATCATAATACTGGCCATAATCCAGATTGACGTTGAAGTATATCATGAAATTGACCATAACATGGGAAACCCAAATAAGAGAATTGGGCTCAAATTTCTCCAGCTGCAAATCGGTGAACGTGAAAATAATATCATCCAAATCCTTGCCGTCGTTCTCCTGGCAAAAAGCTACGAATCCCTTAAAAGAGTAGTTTGTGAGATATTTGAGGTAGGCCTCCTTGATTTCGTCATCACAGGAGTATTTTGAAATCCTTTTTAAATCTTTTTTCCTTAAAGCTTTGGGATAAGGGAACATCATAATCAATTAATATATTGAATTTTATTTGATTAATAATTTCCTACATAACCGGTTCATTATCAATTCAAACGAAATATATATTATATTTGCATCAATCTAAAACCGAATTAAATCTTTCATAAAGGACAAATCTATTCATGTATTCCTCTTTCTCATCTTTGAAGAATTCCTGATGCATTTACCGCAGAATACAAAGTATTTTCCACTAAAACTTAAAAAAATGTATAAACTTCTTTTAAATGTTAAACTCACAAAAATATTTAATTAAAAAATAAATAAAAAAAGAAGAGTTAAATACTCTTGAAAAAGAAAATAATCCAAGGAAATCTATACGATTCCTTGTGCGTTCATTGCGTCAACAACTTTCTTGAATCCGGCAATGTTTGCTCCGGCAACATAGTTTTTGCCTAAGCCGTATTCTTCAGCTGCATCATCTTCCATGATTCTTTGAAGTCTTGAGTCAACTTCTTCAAAGGTCCAGGATAATCTTTGTGAGTTTTGAGACATTTCAAGAGCTGAAGTAGCTACTCCACCAGCGTTGGATGCTTTACCTGGTGAGAACAGTACATCATTTTCCTGCAAGTATTCTGTTGCTTCGATGGTGGTTGGCATGTTAGCACCTTCACCGACAGCCAATACTCCGTTTGCAACCAAAGTTTTGGCATCTTCTAATTGCAATTCGTTTTGAGTAGCACAAGGCAATGCAATGTCACATTTGATTGTCCATACGCCTTTTCCTTCGTGGTATTCGGCAGATGGCCTTGCTTCAGCATAAGCTGTTAATCTTTCCCTTCTTACTTCCTTGATTTCTTTTAATAACTCGACATCGATTCCTTCAGGGTCGTAAATCCAACCGGTTGAATCGGAACAGGTTACAGGGTTTCCGCCTAATTGTTGTGCCTTTTCGATAGCATAGATTGCCACATTACCTGCACCGGATACTGCAATGGTTTTTCCTGCAATGTCAATGTCGTTTGCTTTCAGCATTGCGTTTACAAAGTATAACAATCCATATCCTGTTGCTTCAGTTCTTGCTAGAGATCCACCGAAAGTTAATCCTTTACCGGTTAACACTCCTTCGTATAATCCTCTGATTCTTTTGTATTGGCCGAATAAGAAACCGATTTCTCGGCCACCTACACCGATATCTCCTGCAGGAACATCAGTATCAGCACCGATGTATTTGCATAATTCAGTCATGAAACTTTGACAGAATGCCATAATTTCCCTGTCAGATTTTCCTTTAGGATCAAAGTCGGATCCACCTTTACCTCCGCCAATTGGAAGTCCAGTTAAGGAGTTTTTGAAGATTTGTTCGAAACCTAAGAATTTGATGATACCGAGATTTACTGAAGGGTGGAAACGTAATCCGCCTTTGTAAGGTCCGATTGCAGAGTTGAACTGTACACGGTATCCGGTGTTCACTTGCACTTGGCCGTTGTCATCAATCCATGGGACACGGAATTTGATTTGCCTTTCAGGATTGGTCAATCTTTCAAGGAGTGCATTTTTCCTGTATTCTTCTTCGTTTTCTTCAATTACTACCCTCAAGGATTCTAGAACTTCACGAATTGCTTGGTGAAATTCAGGTTCTGAAGGGTTTTGTTCTATTATAGTTTCAATTACTTCATCTACGTATGACAAAAATATTCCTCCGAAAAAATTCTGAATCATATCATTAAAATATTAACAATACGATATAATATTTGCATCTTCTCATATTTAACTATTATTCAATTTTTACCAAAATAGCCGAATATTATTCATTAAAATTAAGATAATTATTATACAGATTATACAAAATTCATAAATAATTATTTTATCTTTTAAATCTTTTCAGTTATTTTTCTACAAATGCCAATAAAAATAATCAATACATAAACAAATGTCGGCAACTATCTTCCACCCAAAAGTTTCCGAAGGAGAACTGTTCTATGTAAAGCATAAGTTACACACAAAAATCGAACAAAACATTAAAATCCGGAAAAAATTTAAACAAAATAATATCAAAATTTAAAAAGCATATCCTTTTATATACCATAATTTACAAATCGATATTTAAAGTTGGGATGATTTTAATTTTTAATGGACAAAGTGATAAAATATGATTACGAAAAGCCAATATGAAAGCCTCAAGGAAAACTACCTGACAAAAAACAGGAGCATGCACTCGCTATATGTTGAGCTTAACAAGGAATGCAATGTTCCAAAACAGGTATTTTTCAAACTTATCAACCAGATCCGCCAGGAAGAAGGACTAAGCGAATACTATACAAAAAGAAAAAAAAGAAAAAGTGATGTCATAACACATTGGGACAAATCCCCAAAATGCTATAACTAGCGTTCGACGTAATATCTGAGTATGGCCCCGATTCCGCCGAATGCACGGAACAGCTGCATACCCTCTTCGGTTTCGGTGGAAATGAACTCCACATCAGTGTTCATCTCTTCAGCCTTTTCCACAAATTCCTCAGCCAAATCCATTGATGACTCTTCTTTTAGAATTTCATTGCAGTTAGGGCACCTTTCCTGCAGGCTGTCGGCTTCGGACTGTGTCTTGACAGTTATGTCCTTTTGAGTTCCGCAGCTTGGACAGGCAAAAGTCTTGCGCATGCTTGCCAGATCTTCAGACAAGAGCAGCACGTCAACGGCACCTATCGTCAGGTTGGTTCTGACCTCATCCTCACCGTATGAGTAAAGCCCCTTGTCCTTTCTCAGCTCCTGGATGAATCTCTGGACGAGCTTCTTTTCCTGCATCACATCAAGGTTTGCCAAATCATCGGCTGATTTTGCGATTACTTCACGGATGCCCTCTTCGCCAGTGTAGGAAGTGTCGACTATGGTCATGACCTTGTCCTTGAGCTCATACTGGAGGTAATCCCCTTCATAGAAATCCTTTTTGGTAAATCCTGGCCCTCCAATGATGATTCCCTTCAGGTCATCCTTCAAAGGCAAAAACGCCTCGTTCATATGGTCGCCTATACGCTTTAAAAACTGGTGGGCGAGATCCTCGATTACACGGTCAAACCTTCTCTGTGACTGACCACCGGCCTTGTGCTTGCCTGGAACTCCGCTTGTCAGATGTCCTAAGACAGTTTCCTTTTTACCTTTTAAAGTAGCGTATGTTGCCTCGTTTCTGTCGATTACCGCAACGCCATAGACATCATGCTCCTCGATCATGTACTCCAAAGGCTCGAGGAAAAACTCGTTGTTGCACTTGTACCAGTAGGTCTGAACCGGTTCCGGAGGCTCAATAATATATTTTTCCATCTTTTCTGTGCCCGGACCGCCTTTTGGAATCATTCCCACAAAGAGAACCAGTCCGCTTTCCGGCGGCTGCTTGTATAATTTAATGCTCTCTAAAATAACCGCAATTGCAGACTGCACATTTTTCCTTGTCTGCTTGCTCTTGATGTTGGCACTCTGGCCCATCTCATCCCTCATGTGCTTTCCCACATCACTCAACTGTTTGGTTGGTGGGATATAAACGGAAACAAGCTCTGTACCTCTGCCTCTCTTGTTTGCCAATTCCTTTAATGTCTTTTTAAACTCATATAATTCTTTTGATGATACGCTTGACATGTTATCCCTATAATAATTAAATTAATATAATAGTAATAATTATATTGTTAGAACTATAAATAATTAATGAAAAAACCATGAAAAAATCGATAATTTGATGTGACTTCAATGAAATGGAAAATTGGAAATGTGGAAATCGACAATCAGGTGGTCCTGGCGCCGATGGCAGGAATATGCGATTCGGCATTCAGAAGAATCATAAAGTCCATGGGCTGCGGGCTGATTGAAACCGAAATGGTGTCCGACAAGGCCATAATGTATGAAAACAGAAGGACACAGGAGATGCTCTACATGACCGATGCGGAAAGGCCCATTTCCCAGCAGATATTCGGTGCGGAGGTCGAATCCTTCAGGATAGCCGCCAAATACATCTGCGAAAACATGAAGCCGGACATCATTGACATCAATGTGGGATGCCCTGTTCCCAAGGTTGCTGTCAGGTCACAGGCGGGAAGCGCACTTCTTAAAAATCCCCCAAAGATTGGCGAAATCATTGAGGCAGTTGTCGAAAGCGTCAATGTTCCAGTGACCGCTAAAATCAGAAGCGGGTGGGACAACACCTGCATAAATGCCCTGGAGGTTGCAGGAATTATTGAGGATGCGGGGGCATCGGCAATTACCGTCCATCCCCGCACACGGGCACAGAGATACGGCGAAAGCGCTGACTGGTCAATAATCAGAGACGTTAAAGATACCCTTAAAATACCTGTCATTGGAAACGGAGACATCCGCTCATGCTATGACGCGCGTGAAATGATTGATGAAACGAATTGTGACGCCGTGATGATTGGCAGAGGCGTCCTTGGAAATCCGTGGCTCATAAGGCAGTGCGTCGACTATCTCGATGAGGGAATCGAACCCGAAAAGGTGACATTGGATGAAAAAATCGAGATGATTAAAACCCATGCGGAACTGCTCAGCCAAATCAAACCCGAAACGGTTGCGATGCACAAGATGAGGACACACACCGCATATTATCTCAAGGGAGGATGGAAAAGTTCCGAAATCAAGCCAAAGATATTCAAGATGAACACGAAAGAGGAACTGTTCAATTTGCTTGAGGAATATGTTGAATTAATCAGTTAATTTCATCTTTCCAAACTTTTCAAACAATTCCAAGTCATTACTGGAAATCGTATTCATTTCCAGTAAATCCATTCCAGTAATTTCAGCCACCTCACGCGCCAACGCAACAT